>JAHEEB010000068.1 GCA_024640925.1 Bacteroidota bacterium
GAGTATATATTCCTTATCATCCAAAAAATCTAAGATGAATTGAAATATTTTTTTCTCCCATTCCTTAGCTTCTGTCTGGAGTTGTTCCTGGCAAAAAACTATCAAATCCTCAATTGAGAAAAGCCTGTCATGCAATATTATACCAGGGAAGTCATATTTCATATCTGCTAATATACAAATTCATAACCCCATTTTTTATTTGGAAGGTAAAAAAGTTTTTCACCTACTACGGTTAAAGGTGCTTCGATATTTTTTCTGTAAAGGCTTCCTGTTCCAAGTCCCTGAGGAATTTCAACCTTTTTTGAGTATGTCCATTGTGCAATTGCATTTAATGCAATGTTTGATTCAAGGGCCGAAGTGATCCACCAGCCTGTTTTTAGCTTTTTGGCAAGTTCTATCCATTCTTCCGATTCGTATATGCCACCTAAAAGACTGGGTTTAATGATTATAAATTGTGGTTTTATAGTATTAAGTAATTGTTGTCGTTTCTCTTTGTCCGCAACACCTATTAATTCCTCATCAAGGGCAATGGGCAAAATATTCATTTCACATAACAAGGCCATCGATTCAGCTTGATTTGGGGCAATTGGCTGTTCTATTGAATGCACACCGAGTTTCTTTAGTTTTTCTAACACCAATTTTGCCTGGTTATAAGTATATGCCCCATTTGCATCTGTTCTTATTTCAAGTTCTGTTTTGGTATATTGTGTACGTAGATTTTTAATCGTCGAAAAGTCCAGTTCAAGATCTTTTAATCCAATTTTCAGTTTGATGCATCGAAATCCCTGGACCAGCTTCTGTTCAATTTGTTTTAATACGGATTTTTCATCACCCATCCATATTAATCCATTAATAGGTATCCCTTTTTTGCCTTCGGTAAATTCTGAAGGATACAATATTTTACTTCCGTGTGCCTGATAATCGAGTAATGCGGTTTCTATTCCAAACTGAATAGCAGGAAAATCAGGTATTTTTTCGTTTACATTATAATTTCCTTGTTGGATTCTTTCGCAGATTTCTTTTAATTTCGATTCAATCAGCTCTTCTTTATCTATACTTAATCCGGGAATAATTGAACATTCGCCAATAGCTTTGAAGCCATGTATTGACTCATCCTCTATAATGATATACCACGAAGGTTTTCGGTTTAATATACCACGAGAAGTCCCTGCAGGGTTTTTGAAATGTAAAATACGTTTTTCGAAGTAGACTCTCATCATAATATCAGACCAAGTCCAAATGTTAAAGAAAACACAAAAGTAGTAATAGCCAGTTTTTTCAGTTCACTATTCAAATCTTTTGATACGGTGTTCTTCATTACTTTATGAACATCGAGAAAAAGAAATGGGAGAGTTACCATAAACAGCAATTGTACAGGCGATTTAAAGAAGATTATTGTGTAAACAATGCTCAAAAGAATAGCTGAATTAATAAGAATGAAATGATATATTTTTGCAGCTTTCACGCCAATTCGAACAACCAATGTGCGTTTCCCGTTTTCCGAATCATTTACAACATCTCGAAGGTTATTCAGATTTAAAACACCTGAGCTAAAAAGTCCCACTGTAGAAGCAGGTAATAGAATCCAGGGATCAAAAAACCCTGTATGTAGAAAAAAAGTACCACATACACCAACCAAACCAAAGTACAGGTAGACAAAGATGTCTCCAAATCCTATATAGCCATATGGATTTCGACCAACGGTATATTTAATTGCAGCATATATTGCCGAGAAACCAAGTATAAAGAAGAATAATGTGATAAGGAAGGATAGAGCATGCAGGGCAGTAATTATCAGCATGCTTCCGGAAATGAGTGAGAGAATAACAAAAATAAAAATCATAACTCTCATCTCAGAGCGGGTAACTTTTCCCGATTGAGTAACTCTCTCCGGACCAATACGATTGTCGTCGGCACCCTTAACTGCATCGCCATAGTCGTTTGCAAGATTTGATAAAATTTGCAGACTCAGAGTGGTAACCGAAGCTAAAACAAGTACATGCCATTTAAAAGCATCATGTGCGAAAGCTAAGAAACTTCCCAATAATGTGCTGGACAATGCTAATGGCAATGTTCTTAAGCGAAAAGCCTGAATCCATATTTTCATTTTCAAACCCATATCAAATCAAGGTAATTTAGGGTATTTTTTAAAATCGGGTTTGCGTTTCTCCAGAAAGGCTTTTTTACCTTCCTGAGCTTCTTCAGTCATATAATATAACATAGTTGCATTACCTGCCAATTCCTGAATGCCTGCTTGTCCATCAAGTTCAGCATTCAACCCTGCTTTAATCATACGTATTGCAAGAGGGCTGTGTTGCATAATTTTTTTGCACCATTCTACCGTAACATCTTCAAGTTGCTCAAATGGCACAACTTTATTTACCAACCCCATCTCATAAGCTTCCAAAGCCGAATATTGTTCGCAAAGGAACCATATTTCGCGTGCTTTCTTTTGTCCAACTACGCGGGCAAGATACGAAGAACCAAACCCTGCATCAAAACTGCCAACCTTTGTACCTGTTTGACCAAATATTGCATTTTCTGAAGCTATGGATAAATCGCAAACAACATGCAATACATGACCTCCGCCTATGGCATAACCGTTTACCATAGCAATAACAGGTTTTGGCATTGAACGGATTAATTTTTGCATGTCGAGAATATTGAGCCTTGGAACGCCATCTTTTCCGATATAACCAGCAAAACTTTTTACATTTTGATCGCCTCCGCTGCAAAAGGCCTTATCTCCTTCGCCAGTTAATATTACAACATTAATATCACTGTTTTCGCGGCAATGGACCATTGCATCGCACATTTCTTTTGTAGTATCCGGAGTAAAAGCATTACGATATCTGGGGCGGTTAATCGTAATTTTTGCTATTCCTTCGAAAAATTCAAATTTAATTTCTTCATATTTCTTTATTGTCTTCCAATCTCTTAGCTGACTCATACTATTCTCTTAATTTATTGACAAAATTACGAAATATTAATGGGTTTATATCACCTGGCGTTTTAACCTCCAAAATTGAGACTCTACCAGTATTTTTCAACCAGTTAAGAGAATTTGTCAACTCGCCGGGGTTAATGCAAAGAGAATATTCAAGACCATATGCTTTAGAAATCATCTCTAAATCGACCGGGTGATGTGCTTTAAGATAAGGCATTATCGGGTTATTGCCGGCTGGACCATCAATAAGCTCGAAGATATTGCCACCCTGGTTATTTATGACTATAATCTTCAGGTTCGGGGGCAGGTTCTTATTCCATAAACCATTGGAATCGTATATAAAGCTCAGATCGCCCAGAATGCTGTAAACATGTTTTTTGGTTTCAGAGGCAATACCCGCACTTGTTGACAAGCAGCCATCGATTCCGGAGGTTCCACGGTTTGAAAAAACAGAATGAAACTTAAAAGGAAACATAAACATATATCGAATAATGCTGCTGTTTCCAAGAAAGATAATATCATCTGAAGTTGTCCAATCAGCAATTTTGTCAAAAGCAGAAAGATCGCTGTACGGAACTTCTTTAAGATTTTTCTCTACCTTGTTTTTAATCGATTCCTGTAGATTCTTCCAAAAATCGGAGTATTCGGAATTTGAATCAGTTATTCCTGTTTTTACCAATTCTTCAAAAACACTTACGGGGTATGCCTGAATAACTTTTGAGACATGCATAAAGGTATCGATTGGCTGGCCTGATGGATGAATGAGCCAAAACTGGGTTTTCGATAGCTGTCGTAAAAAGACTTTTAGTCGTTTCGATACCAGTTGCCCCCCAAAATAAACAACCAAATCGGGTGTTAAATCCTCTACATAAGTTGTAGCAAGTAACAAATCGGGTTGATTAATTATGTTTTTTCCACTGATATTTGATATTGGCTCGGAAATAACAACTATTCTTTTATCGCCTGATAACTGGTTTAACAAGGCATTTAACCGGTTATCTGGAGATGATTGACCACAAATAATAAGAATTCTCTTTGACAAGGACCAGATTTCTTTGAGTGTTTCTGGAATAGAGAACCTGGTTTCTGCAATAAAATCTATAAGCTGATTAATATCTGGTTCCGGAAGTTCTGTATACAGGGGTTCCCGAAGTGGAACATTGATATGAACCGGGCCTGGTTTTTCCTTTGAACAAATAGATATAGTTTCATTCACAATTCGCTCAGAAAACCATAAATCTTCGTATAACCTGCATTCTAAGGGAAACTCAAAACTGGCTTTACAATTCAATCCATAAATTCCCGATTGGCGTATTGTTTGGTTATCCTGTTGATCTATCCATTCGGCGGGCCGATCGGCTGTTATGGCTATCAATGGCACACCCTGATGAAATGCTTCTGCTATGGCGGGTGCATAATTCAAAGAAGCTGTACCGGATGTTGAAATAATAACTGCCGGTTTCTTCGATATCAATGCAATTCCCAGTGCGAAATAAGCAGCACTCCTCTCATCAACAATGCTGATGCAATTATTCCCAAAAACAGAATAAAAGGCTTGTATGAGAGGGGCATTACGCGAACCCGGAGAAACAATTATTTTTTCAACGCCTTTCTCTTTCAGTATTGCTGGCAAATTTGCAATATGTTGCCGTTGATGCATTCTATACTTGTTTAATGATTGATAATAAAGTTTCTGCTTTCATTTCCGTTTCCTGCCACTCATCGTCAGGTTTTGAATCGACTGTTATTCCACCTCCAACAAATAGAGCAAGACTGTCATTCAGGACTTTCATGCATCTCAGGTTTACAAACATCGAGATTCTGTCATTCATACCTATTGGCCCCAGGAAACCGGAATAATATTCACGGTTGTGTTTTTCAAGAGTTGAAAGTGTTTCGAGACTAGCTTTGCGAGGCATTCCGCATACGGCTGGTGTAGGATGAAGTTCATTCAGAAAATCCCCCAACTTTCCTTTTAATTCATGGGATGAGAAAGAAAAGTCGGTTCGTAAATGAAGAAGATTGCCGGCTTTCTTGGTATAAGGGCCTTCCAGCTCTATATTCTTCAAATTAAATCTCGATAGAACCTTGGAAATATAACGGGAGACATACTCCTGTTCAAGCCGCTCCTTGCTATTCCAGGCACTTAATTCGAGATTATGTTCGTTGTATTGACGTGTTCCGGCAAGCGAAACGGTAATCATTGTCCCGTTTTTGGCTCTCAGCAATGGCTCGGGTGTAGCTCCAACCCACAGATGAGTCTTAATGTTAAATATGTATACAAATGCATTGGGGTAAGAAGAACATAGCTTGTCGAATATCTCAGAAGCCTTTTTTCTGTAACTGCCCTGAACCATTTTTATTCTGCTGAGAACAACCTTTTCAAAAGTACCCTGTTGAATGTTCTCAATGATGCTTGTAATTTGTTTTATATATTCCTCGTATGAGATTTCATCAGGAATAATTTGGTCCCCGTTCCACTCTGAAACTTCCGGACTCATTTGAATATTCTGCAACTCATCGGCCGATATGCAATTAACAAAGTAAATATCCGGCTCAATCAGTATTTCTTTACATGATTTATCCTTCGAGAAGGGAGTAACAATAAACCCCATCATCGTATCAAATGAATCGTCTGATGAAATTGCATGAACCTCGGGGCTTTTTTGGATAATCATTTCGGGGTCGAGGCAATTGGGCATGCGATATGCAGCAAAAACCACATTATGGTCAATGCAAATTTTAACAGCTTCCTTTACTGTTATATTCACGGTAGTCTCCTTTCGCACAATACCTCTGGTTACCTTTCTTTTATAATATTAGTAACTCTTGAAACCGAAATAAGTTTTCCGTTTTTGTCGGTAATTTTTACATCCCAGACATGGGTAGATTGTCCCTTGTGAACAATCTCTGCACGGGCAAAAACATCACCATCGCTAATTGTTGCTATATGATTACCAGTTAATTGTAACCCATAAACAATATATCTCTCATCGTTAATCAACAACATGGAGCCAGCACCAGCAACAGTTTCAGCCAAGGCTAAAGACACACCCCCATGTAAAACTCCGTTTGGTTGGTGCTTGGGTGGGTTAACAGGCATACGAGCCAGAACATAATCATTACCGTATTCAAGAAATTCAATTTCAAGTTGACCTACAAACGTGTCTTTGCAAAGTTTGTTTATTTGTTCTATCGTCATTCTATTTGTTTTGATAGGTTCAAAGATACAAAATCCGTTTTGATGAAAGTAATATACTCATTCGAGTTGCTGTTTCCTGAAAAGAAAGAGATCGGCTGCACCAAAGAAAAACTTCTTCATATACCTGAATTCAAGCTTGTTTTGTAGCAGAAGTTCTTTTAGTTCATCGTTGGTATAAAAATTTGAAGAGGATTTAGCCAGGTAACTATATGCTTTAAAATTCCCGGAAATAATTGATCCAATTGGTATCAGAAACAAATACAAATATATTTTGTAGAAAAAACGAATGATTCCACTCTTCGGCACCCCGCTTTCAAGGATATAAAAATACCCTCCGGGTTTTAATACCCGAACAATTTCATGAATATTTTTCTCACAATCGGGGTTATCATAGGTCAGGTTGCGAAATCCGAATCCTATGGTAATGGCGTCAAAATTGTTATCGGAGAAAGGCATTTTGCCTGCATCGCCTTCAAGGAATTCAATATTGCTATATTTTCTATTAACAGTCTTTTTACGGGCATATTCCAGCATTTCCGGGTTAAAGTCATACCCGATGATTTGTGTTTCGGTATTTTTATACTTACCCAGACAAATAGTCAAATCGCCCGTTCCACAACATAAATCAAGTACTTTTGATGGATTATCTGAAAGGCATTTTCTTACGGCAACCCTTCTCCAATACTGATCCTGGCCAAGGGTAAACAACCTGTTAACCAAATCGTATCGTTTGTATATTGCCGAATAATATTTTTTTAATTCAGAGCTTCTGTTGTTATTCATTTGCTTTAGTTAATAAGAATTCCTGCAATGATTCCAGGCTAAAATAAATTTGTTCCTTCCCATTATCAATCGATTTAAAAGAGCCTTCTTTTGTTTCAATAATCATGTTGCTGGTTTTTTCATCTTCAGAATGGATAAATCCCAGTCTCTTTATCATTCGTGAAACGCTCGTTACAAGTATGCCTTTTCCTTTAACATAAATTTGGTAATTGTTGCTGGGTACAAGCTCAAAAGAAGCAGTTTGTGGTAGAAAATTAATATGATCGTTGCCAAATGTTTTGTCTAGGATATCAGAGAGTATCAATTCTTCGGGCAGAGTTCTATTTAAATTGCCTTGTCTGTCTATTAGCCAGATTTTATCCGAAATTTGCATGGCCAGGTTTAGTTCGTGAGTAGAAAGAAGAATACCTTTCCCCATTTTATGTGCCAGTTTTTTCAGTAGTATCAGCAGTTCCATTCGATTTGGCAAATCAAGAAATGAGGTAGGTTCATCTAAAATTATTAAATCGACATCTTGTGTGAGTACTTTAGCAATCAATGCTCTCTGTTTCTCACCATCGCTCAGTTCCGACAGACGGTTATGTACTTTCTTTTTAAGGCCTACCTGGCTTATGGCTTCATCAATTACCTGTTTGTCGGTTGTGTCAATCTGTCCCAGCCAACCGGAATACCGGTATCGCCCCATTGACACGATATCATAAACGGTTAGGTTTTTCTCAAATACAGGCTCGGTCAGAACCACGCCCATTAATTCAGCCTTTACTGAAGATGGCATTTCTGAAATGTTTTTCCCCTCTATAATTATTACCCCGTCAATAGGAGAGATGAGTCCGGTTAATGTGCGTATCAGTGTGGATTTTCCACAACCATTGGGTCCCATAAGGGAAATTATCTCGCCTTTTTGTATTTCCAGATTTAGTCCGGTTAGCAGAGTAATATTTGAATAACTTGATTTATACCCAACAGAAAGGCTTCTGGTTACCAATAATTCTCTATTTCCGTTGTTCGGTTCCATGCTAAAAACTCGATTTCAGACTACGGTTCTTAATAATTAGAAACACAACAATAGGAGCTCCGAACAGGGCAGTTACCGTATTGATAGGCAAGGCTGTTGCTTTACCTGGTAATTGTGAAATAATATCGCACAATAAAAGGAACAAGGCGCCTGCAAAAACAGAGAGAGGCAAAATAGTACGGTGGACAACCTTGCCACTAATTAACCTTACAACATGAGGGACAGTGATACCTACAAAAGCAATAGGTCCGGTGAATGCAGTAAGAATCCCTGTTAATATTCCTGAAATTATAATCATTAAAATCCTGGTCTTTTTCACATTTACACCTGTAACATGAGCATGCGATTCTCCCATCAGCAAGGCATCCATTGGTTTAATAATCAGAAAAGAAAGGAAAACAGTTAAGACAAGGATTGGTGTTAGTATTAATAATTGTGGCCATCCTATGGCCAAACTTCCTAGAGTCCAGATTACAAAGCGGTGTACTTGCTCGGGAGAAGCGAAATACTGTAATATATTAATGATGGCAGAAGCTACACTACCAACCATTATACCAATAATCAGCAAGGAGATAACATGGTTTATCTTCCATGAAAACATAAGGATGAGAAGAAATACAAAACATGCTCCTGCCATGGCTGCCAAAACTTGGGCAGTCATAGAAAAAAACGGAGATATACCAACAAGTACGAAGGAGGCCATGGTATAGACTGCTACTCCCAGACTGGCGCCGGAACTAATACCTAAAACAAATGGATCTGCTAATGGGTTATGGAACAAAGTCTGCATTATTAATCCGGCAAGAGCCAATCCCGAACCTGTTAAAATAGCAGTTATTGCCCGTGGTATTCTCACATCGAAAATAATATACCGGTCATATTTATCTACAGGCTCACCAAACAAAGCATTGAAGAAATCGCCAATTGTTATATCGGCACCCCCGACTGTCAGATCAACAAGAAAAAGTACTACAATGATAACGCCCAGAATGCAGACAAGAAATACTATTTTTGGTTTTTGTTTCAAGTCATTCCAGTTTTAAGTAATAATATAATTCATCTTTTCCCTTCATTAGTGTTGGATGGAAAATAGAAATGAAGTCATGCAAGAGTAATTGCGGGTTCATAACCCCCGACTCGTAGTAATCTGAACCACCTTCGGGGTTCATTCGTTTATTGTAATGATAAACCCTGCCATTTTTAAATGATTCAAATGCATTGCATCTTAATTCGGTTTGAAGTATATCGTTTAAGGAAGTGGCTTCAGCATTTAACCAGAATTGAGCATTGTACTGTTTTTGTAACACAACTTCGAAACTCAGGGGTATTGACCCTGTTGAACTATCGGACGACCAATAATAACTAGCGTTGGCATCTTTTATCAGTTGGGCAACAAAACTTTTTCCCCCGGCTGTATACCATGTTCCCTTGTAATTATTTCCCAGTAGAACCGATGGAGTTTCTGTGGCTGTTTTTGCCAGTTCGCAATAAGAGAGATAATCCGCTTCGATCTTTGAAAAAACACTGTCAGAGAGAGCTTGTTTCCCGGTTACTAAACCAAGCAGTTTTATCCATTCGGTTCTGCCCAACGGGTGTTCTTCCATGAATTCTATAATGTAAATAATCGGTATTCCTGCATCGTCAATGAATTTATCAGATTGATCTTCCGCCAGGTAAATATATTTAACTACTACATCTGGATTTAACCCAATAATTGCCTCAGCGTTTATGGTCATATCGCTGCCAAGGTTTACAATTTTACCATTAAGATAGTTCTGATACATGGCAGAATCGTAAATCAGATTTGCACTATTGCTTGCCAAAACCACATTGCGGGCATCAAGCATAGCCAACATGCCAATATAAGTCGATGAAAGAAAAACCCCTTTCTGAACCGGAACGGGTATTTTGTGCCCATCGAAATCAGGAAACCCGGAGGTGTCAGAAGCAAATATGTACTTTGCCAGAATCTGCGATTTATTCCATGGATTATAAACTTCCACATAGGAATAGTCTTTATATTCATTCCAGGCAAACCCCTTTGCATATTTTACTTTGTTTGTCGATTTGTCGATTCGGGAACAATTATCAGTAACCGGCTGTTTGCATGCCAGAAAGAGAAAACCAAGAAAGAATAAAAAAAATTTCATCCCTAAATAGAAATTAATAGCACCAATGAAGAGAAAAGTAAGGATAGATATGGAAATGCCGAAACTTACCTCCCCGAAGTGTCGAATAAATACTGATGGAAATACAGGCAGGTCTTCTGGCTTGCCCCGGTTCAAAACAACCTTCCCATTCAACCCGTTTTCTCTATATTTCTTAAACTATAGGGGATGAAAAGTGGTTCTTCTCGTTTCGAACATCTAAGGGGCTTACAGCTGCGGGGGCAGCTCCGGACTCTCCTGAATTCAACCAGGAACACCGGATTCCCTGTTAGGCTAAAGCACCCGTAAATCCAGTTCAAAGGTAAGTATAAT
>JAHEEB010000597.1 GCA_024640925.1 Bacteroidota bacterium
GCGAATTAAAGAAGTGTTGCTTTTTTGATTTCTCAATGGTTTCCCGTACTTCTTTTACACCCGAATGAACAGCACTTAATGTATAAAAAGGTCGTTTAAGTGTGTTGGCAATAATTTTTGCCAGGGTTGTTTTACCAACACCAGGAGGACCCCATAGTATAAACGAAGGTATATTTCCACCTTCAATACTTTTACGAAGTATAGCTCCTTCGCCAACCAAATGTTGCTGACCGATATAATCGTTCAGGGTAACTGGTCGCATCCTGTCGGCTAAAGGCTGATTTATATTGGAAGTCTGGGTCAATTGAAGAATTGTTTTAAGGGAGCCAAGATACCATTTTTTTATCTTTTTTGGAATGTACCCCGAATGAAAATCGAAATATCAGATAAAGCAATGGAAATTATGTAAGCATACTAATGCGTAATTCCATAACTAAACAAGCAAAACGGTAATAATTTGTTGATTAGTCTGGTCTATTTTTTATATGTATTGGAGTCTGAGATAATGTGATATCACTTTTTTCTGTCTCGTGACAATTGGTGACATTCTTTTACTTGACTGTGACAGTGTTTCATTCATTGATATTTACTTTTGTTTACATAAAATGAGAACAAAACCATGAGAACCTTTTTATTGACTTTAATCTTAATTTTACTAAGTATTTTAATTGCTAAAGCTGGTGAAATTAAGATGAATATTCCTGTCGGTTATAAAAATAGTGTAGCCGGAATAATATCCGGTAAAGTAAATGGATTGGTCTCTATTGGAAGAGTATTGCCCGATACTACAATTATTATTATAAGCATTAAAAATTTATACGAAACATTGATTCCAAATCAAAATATGTGTTTAAAAAACAATATATATTTGTTGGATACACCGATTACAGCTATGAGTAGTGATCAAATTGTTGGTAAGAACAGATTTTGATGAAAAATAAAAATGGCTAGATTTGAAAATATGAAAAAACGAATATTTTCATTGAATACAATATTTTTAGGTGCCCTGTATTTGTTTTTGCTTTCCTGCACAGAACACCATGAAAATGAGATGAACAGGGTGGTTCAGTTGAGAGGATTATGGAAGTTCTCTGTCGGCGATGATTCATTATGGTCAGGAACTGGTTTTGACGATTCGGCCTGGGATGAAATTTTGGCTCCGTCGAGGTGGGAAGACGAAGGATATAACGATTATAACGGATATGCATGGTATAGAAGATCCTTTTCTATTTCCCAGGTTGCAGATAATTATAGCATTTACCTGATGTTTGGAGGAATAGATGATGTAGACGAAGTTTTTATTAATGGGAAATTTATTGGTAGCAGAGGAAGTTTTCCACCATATTATGAGACCGCATATAACAAGGAAAGAAAATACCTCATACCACGTGAATACCTGAACTTTGATTCTGACAATATAATTGCGGTGAGAGTGTATGATGCATTGCTTGAGGGAGGCATCATTGGTTCTCCAGCAGGTATTTATGTCGATGAAGGAGCAGATTATCTGGATTTAAACCTTGCAGGATTCTGGAAGTTTCATCCGGGTGATAATAAACAATGGAAAACAAATGATTTTAGCGATTCTTCCTGGGTAACGATTAATGTACCATTGGAGTGGGAAAATCAAGGATTCAGAGATTATAATGGGTACGCATGGTATAGAAAAGAGTTTTTATTGCCCGAAATTTTAAAAAATAAAACCCTTTATCTGGCTTTAGGAAAAATTGATGATTACGATTATGTTTACATCAATGGAAAAGAAATAGGGAATGTTTTTGAACTCGACCGTGATGGTGAATATAAATATTCGGGTTATGAATATAATGCTCGAAGAATTTACAAAATCCCTGCCGGTTTGCTGTTCGAAAAGGGCAAGAATCTGATAGCAGTGAGAGTTTATGACAAAACAATGCGTGGTGGAATTTATGAAGGGCCAATTGGTATAATGGACAAATCTAACTATAAAAGATACAGAAACAATCACCATAGCCATCAATCGTTCAATGAATATATTATTGATAAATTTATTCAGAGTAATTAATAGAAATACAACTGATTAAAACATGATAACAGAGAGATATAGAGGATGTAGCACAAGGAGACTGGTTGTATTCACTGTATTAATGATCTTTCAGCAGTTTTCAACCATGGCAAACGATTTGGTGAAAATATTAGATTTAAAAGGCAACTGGAAGTTTTCGATAGGAGAAAGGGACGAATGGAAATTAGAAAAATGCAGCGATGCTGACTGGGAGACTATTAGGGTCCCATCGCCATGGGAAGATCAGGGATTTAACGGGTATAACGGATATGCCACCTATCGCAAAACGTTTACTATAAGTGGTGATACGAAAGGCAGAATGTTATACATAAATTTAGGGTATATCGATGATGTGGACGAAGCCTATATAAACGGACAGAAGGTTGGTTCAACAGGTTCTTTTCCTCCGGAATATGAAACAGCCTACAATGCCGAACGAAAATATTATATACCACCGGAGATTATTCATTATGATGGAACAAATGTCATTACAGTTGTCGTTTACGATTCGTACCAGTATGGCGGGATTGTAAGTGGAGATATAGGAATATTTGCCGGAAAATCGATGATGAATTTAGATGTTAATCTTCAGGGTAAATGGAAATTTCATGCGGGTGATGATTTGAACAGGAAATCCATTTCTTTTGATGATTCAAGCTGGGACGAATTGTTAGTGCCCGGCAAATGGGAAGATCAACATTATCGCGATTATGACGGGTATGCCTGGTATCGGAAAGAGTTTATCTATAAAGGAACAAATGAAAATGAACACCTTGTTCTTTACATGGGGAAAATTGACGATATAGACCAGGTCTATTTAAATGGCTCTCTTGTAGGCACAACTGGTAAACTAACAAGTAAGGAGAATGAATATGTTTCTACTGGCGAAGAATGGAAGGCCATTAGAGGGTATTATCTGCCTGTAGGACTTTTGAAAAAGAATAAAGTAAATGTAATATCAATAAGGGTATTTGATTCGGGCGGCGATGGTGGCATATACGAGGGACCGATAGGAATTTTAACGCAAACAAACTATATTGAATACTGGAGAAAAAATAAAAACCTGAACAAATAAAAAGTTAGGAGTTAGAAGTTAAAAGTTAAAAGTTAGGAGTTATAGGTTTTGGGGTTTTACGGAGAAAGAATTAAAAACGGAACAGATAAAAAGACTTTATAGTTTAAAAATGGTTGGTGTAGTACCGCTTAATCCATAACGTTCAAGGCTTGCATAACTGGTGAGAGCGGTACTTGCTTTTATATGGAAAGAATATAAAAGTCTGAACCACAAATTATAACAGAATTAGTTGATTTATCAGATGGGGCTTTGAATGAAACTGAGCAGGCAGATATTCAGGAAAGCTTTATTATTTCTCCCAGGCTTACAGCCTGGATAATCGAAACATTCGTGTTTATTATTCCCGGGGTTGCACCCCGGGCTGTATTCTGTCAGCCTTACAGGCTGTTTCCTATAAATAAAAGCTTATTGTAGTATTCTGGCATCAAATAACAATTATCATTCATTCTGACCTCGATTTCTTAATTAGCTGTGAAAATGCTGCCCGAAGCCCGGACATACTATTAAACCACAACATCATTTGGATACTGCAAACCAAGGCTGAAAGCCTTTAACACCAAAACCCGGGGTATCGCCCCGGGCAACATGTCAACCTCGTATTCACCCTGTAGGGTTGTGAGAAATCAATTTCGGAAGTTTCATTGTTGCCGGCTTGTGAAATTGAAGTATACAACCAGCCTCAAATTCCATACTTTGCCACCAATAAAAGATATCAGGCACAGAGTAGTAAAAAATCGAATTATTTGAACTCCTCCTTATCTTATATTAATGTTAATTAACTTCTTTCCGCACTTTTCA
>JAHEEB010000598.1 GCA_024640925.1 Bacteroidota bacterium
CCATGTTTGAAACTATTTTCTACTAAAGGAAGGAACAACATTGGAACAATTTGAATAGTTTCATCTTTTACATCAAAATTAAATTCAATTTTTGAACTATCGACCCGGAATTTCTGAAGGCTCAGGTAATCATTTATTAATTTGATTTCTTCGGAAAGATTGATAAAATCTTTATTGGAATCATAAATTACATACCGTAAAATATCCGAGAGTTTTATAATGGCATCAGGCGATTCGTCCGATTTCTTTAAAACAAGCGAATACAAAACATTTAAACTATTAAATAAAAAGTGCGGATTTACTTGCGCTCTCAATGCTTTTAGTTCTATCTCAACTTTTTCTTTTTGCAACTCGCTATATTTCCTGGAAGTTTCGGAAAGCTCAAACCAGCTTTTTGCCAGTTTAATCAGACTAGTTACAAAAACAAATACCAGAACGAATTTTAATATGTCAATAAATTCATAGTACGAAATAAAGTAGTACCCGGGCAAAATATAATCGATGAGTTTATCAAAAAACACGATATTTAACTCGGTACTTCCGGCAATTACAATAAAAACAGACAGACCAAAATAAATAAACTTTTCTCTGCTTAATAATTTAGGAATAAGAATGAATAAATTCAGATAAACACCGGGCAACATACAAAAAAGAAACAGGGCAGTATAGATATAATCGATCTTTTGAATCTCACCGGAACTCGAAAACATATGCAAAAGCACATAAAACGAGACAGACCAAAACAGGGTATGTTGTAATACCCTGCTTCCAATCGTTTTAAATTTCTTAATCAGCAACATTGCTTATTTTCTTCAGATTAAAGGTCAATGCTTCCTCATCCTTATCTTTCGCGTTATCCTCCCATATCGCTTTAAATGCCAGAGGATCATTCCCGAATTTAATGATGAACTTCTGTAATTCCTCCGTAGATGCAGTTAACAGATATCCTTCAGGCAATTTCTCGTGGTTAATCCGAATTCTGTTTTGCTTTAGCAGTTGTTCAAACCAAACTTCATTAAACCATTGAATTTTAATGGTGCTGGCAGTATATGAAACTTTCGCAAGACTATGTGTAAGCACAACCGTAGCATCGACAAAATCGTTCGTTCCTATTTTACCACTCGGATAAAAATCGAGGTAAAGCTGGTTGTTGAGTCTGAACAAATGGGCATTGAAATCCGCTACACTTCCATCCTTCTCAATAATCTCAACCTGGTATGAATTTTCGGGTTCAACAGGCCATTTATTTTGTTGTTTTATAACCCATCTGGAGGTATCGCCATCAACCCATGTACCGATAATCGAAGGATCAAACACTATGTCTTTTTTTGTATAAAATGGATTGAGCGATTTTATAAAGCATCCGCTCATTAGAATAACAATGGATGCTATGAGAATAATGTTTCTTGCTTTCATCCAGACAAAATTGTTTTTTATAGTCCGGATTGAACTCGCATGGAGTTGTTCATGCTTAGCTGTGTTTTTAAGAAAGAATGCTCGTTTCATGACTTGTTAATTTTAGTGAATTAATTTTTCATAACAAAGAAATGGAACGTTTAATAGGAGAACAATTTTTTTCGATGAACCAGATTGAATCATCGTTGAACAAAAAATTATAAACATCTGCAAAACCTCCCTACCTCCTTGCTAAAGGAGGGGAGAAACCCTGCTAATAGAAATTATGTTGTTTTTTGTTGAATCCCTTGTTTCTTTTATTACTAAAAACTTTCCATTTGCAGTAATTCTGTCCTCCTTTTCAAGGAGGACCACAGGAGGTTTTTGTAGGATTTATGTTTTAAAACCTGAATATTTTTGTAAAAAACTATCTGGATAACTTCAACTTGCTAAAGGAGGAGAATCTGCTAACCGGAAATATAACTAAAGCCAATTCTATTGTTCCAAAGGATGGAATTCATTGCGAAATGAACTAAAGTCCACGTTTATTCCCTTTCTCCACCCTAGGGAATTAGTCAGTTCTTAAAATCTACCAAAGTAGAATTAAGTGTTGCTTTGTCTTTAAATAAAGAAATCGTGAGACAGCAGGCAAAAACACTTTAACTCCCTAATAATCAAAATAAATTTAAATTTATTTGATTGAATGAAATAAATATTTAACTTCATGAGTTTTCACTTTAATCCTAAAATTCAAAGACCTATGGCTAACACACAAAACGGCAATCAATCAACCGAAACTGCAGTACACCAGATTGAACGCGTAAACCTTTTTAACTTTGGCTATGAAAAGGCCGGAAGTGTAAAAGGTGATCCCGATATTTTTTCTTCATACCTGAACCGGATTGCTAATGGAGATTTGGTTGAGGAAAACTACAAAGGCCTTACCGATGATGAGAAAAAAGAACGCAGAGAACAAATCAAAATTCTCGAAAAAAAGCAGGAAGAAATAGAGACTGCCAATACAAAAATAGAAACAGACATAAAGGAAAAGGATAAAAAGATAGACGATCTACGTCAAACGCTTCTTAAAACCAAAGAAGTACATAACAACGACCATGAAAAATTAAAACAGGAATCTTTCAGTCCCCTGAAATTCAGCATAAATCTTGTCCTTCTGGTTATGCTTTCGGGATATTTGTTTTTCTTTTACGTTTCGGCCGCATACAAAGCCCTCTATGTCGACTTTGAAAAAATTGCCAATAACATTGCACAAGGCTTTGGAACCGGCAGTATAATGCCCCAGCCCAGGGAACTGTCTGATGCCATGCAGTATAACTTTCTGTTATTCCTGGTACCTTTTGTGTTTTATGCCTTTGGCTGGGCTTTTCATGTCTTGCTAGAGTTAAAACAATCGATTAAGGCCCTTTATATTAGTCTGCTGATAGCTGTTACCTTCACTGTCGACTTATTACTCGCATTAATTATAAACAGTAACACCGAGATGGCAAAAGATCTTATGGGACTTTCAACCACTCCCTGGTTCAGCAGTCCAACATTCTACATTATTCTTTTCCTGGGGTTCCTGGTTTATATCATCTGGAGTTTGCTGTTAGACTCGCTGTTGCGCGAGTGGGACAAACTTAAGATAACAACAAACATCAGACGTATTATCCGACACCTGAATAAAGACATCGCAAAATTAAGAGCCAAGTTAGTACCTGTTCAGGAAATCAAAGATAAGATTATGGATTACCGCGAAGATATAAGCACCGTTATGTTGGGAAATCTGAAAAAATACATTGAACAATTCTCTTCTGGCTGGTTTTCTTATTTATCGCCCGATAATATGAAACCGGTAAAAGAACGCTGTATGAATATTAAAAAAGATTTCGAAGATAAACTTGGCATCAAACCTGGCATTGTAAAAGTAATCAGCAAAAGAGGATAACCGATTTAACCAAACTAATTACAAAATACTATGAAAACCAACAAAATATTACCTGTTGCTGTTCTGATAGCCGTTGGATTTGCTTCGTGTAAAACTCCACCTCCCGAAAAAAATGTAGTAAAAGAGAAACATAATTATATTGTTCTGCTCGACCTTTCGGATCGTATTATAGTGCAGGACGACCAGATTAACAGGGATAAGGAGATTATTAAACACATATACAGCCTTTTCGAATCGCGGGTTAAAAAGAACCTTTACATTAAATCGAGGGATGAGATAAGGGTGGTGATTGCCCCACAAAGAGGGTCAAACCTGAAGACACAAAATTTCGAGGACCAGTTGTATATCAATATGGAAAATATCGATATGGTTAAGCGCAGAAAAATGGAAGCTGAAAGAAAAGCTGCTTTCTATGACAATATCGAAACACTTTACAAGAATGCTAAATTCAGCAATATTCCCGAAGAATATTACGGAGCCGATATATGGAAATACTTCTATGAAAATTTGCAGGTTGATTATTCTTCGGATTCACTAACCAAAAACTTTCTGATAATTTTAACTGATGGGT
>JAHEEB010000599.1 GCA_024640925.1 Bacteroidota bacterium
GAATTGGCAAAACTTCCTTAGCAATAAATGTAATAAGAGATTTATCAGAATCTTTACGCTTTGAATTGGTCGTATGGTTTAGCGCTCGTGATATTGACTTATTAATACAGGGGCCAAAGCAAGTGCAGACCAAAGTTTTAAATCAAAAAGATATAGCAACAGATTATTGTAGATTGTTATATCCTGAAAAACAAATAAAAGATAAAATTCAATTCTTTTCAACTGAACTAACTAAAAATGAAGTTGGCAAAACTCTTTACATATTCGATAACTTTGAAACTTTAACGAATCCCGTAGAAATTTTTGAATGGATTAATACTTATATAAGAAATCCAAATAAAGTTCTTATTACTTCGCGTATGAGTAGGAATTTCAAAGCTGACTACCCAATTGAAGTAAGGGGGATGAACGAAAATGAATGTAAAGAACTAATAAATGTTTTTTCTAATAAATTTAAAATAAAAGATATAATAACATCATCGTTTGTTGATGAATTAATAAATGAATCAGACGGTCATCCATATATCATAAAAATACTTTTAGGTGAAGTTGCGAAATCAAGAAAAGTATGTAAGATTCAAAGAATCGTTGCAGAAAATGATAAAATATTATCAGCTTTATTTAAACGAACTTTCAATACATTGTCTCCAGCTTCTAAACGTGTGTTTTTAACATTATGTAGTTGGAATTCTGCAATACCAATGATTGCCATTGAAGCTGTACTATGGAGGCCAGAAAATGAAAAAATTGATGTGCAAGGTGCTATTGATGAACTTCAAAAAAGCTCTTTTATTGAGTTAGTTAACGATGATAAAGACACTTTTGTTAATGTTCCTCTTGCTGCATCATTGTATGGCAAAAATGAGTTGGAGGTTTATGCCGAAAAATTAAAAATAATGGATGATAGAAAACTACTTATGGAGTTTGGTGCAACAAACCAAAGTAGTATTAGTAATGGGGTTGCTTCTAGGGTTGAACGGAAATTTTCAGAAGTTGCAAAAAGAGTATCATCAATTGAGGATTTCAAAACAGAGTTGCCAACACTTGAATATATTGCAGGTAAATTTCCAAAAGCATGGATATTTATATCTCAGATATTTGAAGAGTATAGAGATTTTGATAGTGTTAAGTATAGTTTACGGGAATATCTAAAAGCAAACCATTTGCAAGCTGAGCAAAAGGCTAAATATTGGCTAAAGCTTGCAGACATTTGCAGGTTTACTGAAGATTGGGATGGTGAAAGTCATTCTCTTTCAGAATTAGCACTACTACCAGTCATAACATACGAAATGATAAGTGAATGTGCGAATCGAATAAATAATTATTTCTTTTATCATCCAGACGCAAGACAGGTAGAATATAAAAGAATTTTACTTGAAAAAGTAATTGATATTATGATTTCAAGAGTAAATGAAGCTTCTTCAACTGATTATTCTAGATTGGCATGGTTGTTTTTAAATAATAATGACATTGAAAAAGCGAAAGAATATGTTGAAAAAGGTCTTGAAATGGATAATACTAACTCACATTGTTTAAAATTATACATGAAAATTAATGCCCGCTAATAAAGGCTCATACGTAATGAGGGTTTCAGCAGTTTTGAAAGCTCAGTTACCGCAAGCAAGTTTTGTATCGGTTGATACAGACGTAACCACGAGATCCCGCGTTGAGCATAGCTACAACCGTTAGGTGTATTGCCTCAAGAAACATCTGCAAAAAATGAAAACACGAGAACTTAGACATTTTTACCAAGAATTATCGGAGCTGAATAATAGTTTTACTCATTATTCATTTGTGTGGAATCAATTCAGTTTAGATTATCTGGATATGATAAATACAAAATCAGAAATTCTAACAAAGGATTTTTTTAATACGAATCCTTATAAAAACAAACATAATATTCGCCTGATTGATTTAGATAAAGAACACGCCAAAACTAATAATACATTAATTCAAGGTATTTTTCTTTTAATTTATTCTCATTACGAGAGTTATCTAAAAAGTATTTTAGATTTCTCACAACAGATTTCTGAAGATATTAAATCATTTGAATCAAAATTAGAGGATGTTGAATCAGACTCAATTTTACTTGACAAAGTACTTAATAGATTATCAATTGATAAAGGTGATTTCATTCCTGAACTATTGAATACTCTTGACTACATGAGGTTGAAAAGAAATAGATTAACTCATAAGAATTCTGAAAATATTAGTAAAACATTAAATCATAAAATAAAATCAGATGGTGAGAATCTTAATAAATTTTGGGATGCAAACCTGCCTAGCCGAAGACATGGAGTAGATTTCACAAATAAAGAAAATGCAAATACGCTAAATTTTAATATTGTAGTAGATACTTTAAATATATTTAGGAAACTTACAGCTGACATTGATTCTAAAATTATTGATAAACTCACTTTTGAAAAAATTACAGTGAAATATATAATTCCAGAATTTTTGGATAAGCACTACATAAAACATTTAAAATTGGAAAAAAAAATATCTAAATTTAAACGGTATTGCGAGGCAGAATTTTCGTTTAAAGTGAGTAGTAATATTATTGAAATATTAAAAAGCAGTATAGCTTAAAGGTAAAGCACCCCCTCGGAGAGGAAATTCTAGATTTCTTGTCCAAGGGGCGATTGTGGTTCGATTCCTCATGCTGCACTATATTTTAAAAATGAATTTACTATGATTAATCCACATGCAGTTTACGTTAATTGTGACGGAGCCATGGATTATGATTCCAAGAATACTGGGGGTGTCGGTTTTGTGATATCCTTTCCTGATTCAATTCCACTTGAACCAATTCCAATATCAATTGGAACTTATATAGGTGGAAACATAGAAAGACTTGAATTAGAAGCGTTAATTCAAGCAATGAAGAAAACAATAAAAGTGTTTGAAGAACATTACGACTTATTAAAAAACATTAAACAAATTATATTTGTAACAGATAGGTATGGATTAAGAGAAGAAGGTAAAACATCTGCATATAACATTAGAGGATGGCGGAAAAATAAATGGAAAAATTTTGAAGACAAGCCTATTAAAAATCACAAATTATTGGATGAACTTGATAAAACTAGAAAGAAACTTTCTGACAAAACTTACGCTAATATTAGTATAGAGTACAAGCCAAGGAAACAAAATAAAATTGCTGATAAATTAGCCAAAGCTGGCAAAAAGGAAGGAATCAAAACTGACAAACTTTATAGAAAAGGCGAAAAAATAGGAAGGCGAAAATTTGATGGAAACGAAATAGTATATTCTAAGTTAAAAGAAAGTGATTATTTACATGTTCATGTTTTTAGAAAAGACCCAGTTCAGGACGAGTGGGAAGTTTGGGTTGAGATATGTGAAAATGATAATATAGGTAACAAACTAAAAATATATACAGATGATAATTTAGCTTCAAAACTACAGAGGTTAAATGAATATATTGTTAAGATTAAAGTGGTATATAGACATCATATTCATATATTTAGGACAATTAAAAAGATTAATAAAAAAAAGGCAAAACACTTAACAATATAGGATTTAAGGCACAGTTGAGCAAAAAAAGAAGCAGTAGGTTAATTACATTACTACCTCTTTTAAAAAATCGGGAATTGACCTGCTAAATAGCAGCTACTAATAACGGGATTATTGGCGGTGTCAGGATATTTCCGGAATTTATCCGCAAATTAGAATTGAAAACAGAAAATCCAATACTTTCCAATATATTTTTTACATTTTCAGCTCTGGATGGACATACTTCCATTCAGCCAAAATAGTGCATTTTATCTGTTCCTCTTTTGGAAGGCATCAATTTCAAAGAATAGAAGTTAATTGTTGTTCAGATTCAACATCCTTTTACCACCATTTCAAACACTTTAAACTACAACAATTCATTTTATTCCACTAAGTTCTTT
>JAHEEB010000600.1 GCA_024640925.1 Bacteroidota bacterium
CTTGCAACGAAAGAGATGAAGCAGTAAATGTTGAAATACTTGAATCGCCAGGTTCAATGGTTGCTCCGGTTTGTATTTCTACTAATGCCGGCACTGTTCCTTTTCCGGCAAGTTTTGCTTCGTCTTGTACGGTTACTTTCCCGGTTCCTGTCTGAACCCCGTTTACAATTAAGGTTCCACCTGTAACCGTGGTTGTCCCGGTATAAACATTAGCGCCGTTTAAACGCCATATACCTGTTCCTTCTTTAATAATATAGGTATTGGCATAATGTCCACTGGCAGAACAATCGTTATTTATAATACCGTTAAATGTTTCGTCGGAGCCTGCTCCTCCGACTATCCAGGTCATTGTTGTACCATCAGTTTTCTTGCTGGAACCCCCTAAAATGGTACCTGCATCGCCCGATAAACCACCAAGGTACATTGTTCCTGCTGCATCCCAGTCAATAACCTTAGTATTCCCCGATAAATGGACTCTTGTATTAGGTAATCCATCGGAGTTGTTTAACATTAGCTGGCTTCCGTCTTTATCGCTTCCAATGCCATGAGCATTTAGAACTCCGGAAAACTGAGACCAGTCGCCCTGTATATATTCGCGTACATATGGTATGGTAAGATTTAAAGTTCCTAAACCACTAACATTACACAAAATATAACAATTTCTGAAAGGACTGAAACCGCCGGTTTTACCTGCTGGAACATTTAAGTTAAAACGGTAATATTCATAACTGGTAGTTTGGCCATTTGTTGTTTGTAAGGTGCCTCCAGCCAGGTTTACGACTCCCGAAGTGCCTAATGCATCAGCAACTTCAACCTTTTTTTGCATATCAAGGTCAAGAATACCATCGCTAATCGTTGTTTCACCTTCGTATGTATTACCAATTCCGTTTACTATTTTTATTATTCCTTTACCCGATTTTATAAATCCGCCAGAACCTGTAATAGTACCACCATTTAAGGTTCCTTTTATCATTTTTACAGTAGTAAGAGAGTCGGCAACTGAAAATTCACTGGTTGTATCGATTCTTATATTCCGGTCGGTCGAATCAGATAAGCCGGTATAATTAATTTTACCCCCATTAAGCACCAGGTTGAAGGGATAATTTTGAGAAGCGCCAATAGAACTTGCCATTCCGCCATTGGCCAGTTTATTTATATTCAGAGTGCCTTTCCACACCACCGTAGCACCAGTATAGGTGTTGTTTGTATATAATGAAAGACTACCATTTCCTGTTTTATTTACAGAGCCTGTTCCGGAAATAAGGCCTGTCCCGGAAAAATCATAATCATAATCCGTCTTAACGAACATGGCTTTAATGGGCACAGTGTCAACAATAGTAATACTTTGATTCCCTTTTAACGTATCGCCAAAAAGTACCGTACTGCTATCGGAAAAAGCAACAGGAGTAGATCCACTGAACCAGTTAACAGAACTTTTATCCCAATTCATATTTGTTTGAGCGTTCCAGACCAGATCTGGAACATAGGTATCCGGATCAAGAACCGGAACTTCAATAGCTTTCGATTTTACAATAATAGAATCAGAAAAAGCTGACTCCAATGTGCTGTTATAACAATATATACGAAAGGAGTCTTTTTCTTCAGGCTGCAAACCTTCTAAAATATACCTTGTTGCATTAGCTTCTGTCGTATCGATATTTACAAACACTCCATTTTCGTATCTTTGAATAATATAACCATCTTCCTTGTCGCAATAATCAAGCCATTTAAAGGTAATAGAACTGTCAGTAGCGCTTTGATAGGCGAATTTCAGTGGTGTGCGAAGATAATCCTGCGACCAGTCTGCATCTATTCCATTGATATAGTTTTCTATATTTGTATACCCATTTGTAGTAACAATCATAGCATCTGAGGCTGAATTCGGATCGAGGTTGTTCGCTGTTTCCCAATCATCGGGCATACCATCGTTATCGGTATCTGTACGTTTTGAACCAGGCCATAACTCCCATGAAGATGGAGCTCCAAACGGTAAGGTGCTTTCGTTACTGATAAGTTCTCCCTCTTTACCAAACGATTTAACTTCATTAATTACATAATAGTCGGCAAAATCGCGGTAGGGCAACGATGCTCCGACCGAAGGCAATAAATCATTTACAAGAGAAGTTGCTTCTATTGTTGGTAATGCAGGGTATTTATAAGCAGAATCATGAAATGTAGGCCCACCGCTATATTCACTGAATGGGATTTCGTAACCATTCAGCGTTCCGTCCAACGTATTGTCATGCCAGTTATCGTCAGCATAAATATTATAATTGGCATTAGCACCACTCATTGGCGATCCACCATCTTCTGGACCTTTGATAAAGTAATTTCCGACAGCATTGGCATAGGAGAGACCTTCAGAATCTCCCCCCATTAAGTAGCATCCTTCTTTCCAGTTATAAACAACATTATTTACATATTGGTTAACCCCTTTAATTTTATTATTTCGTGTACTGTTATCGACATAAAGGTTTCTGTATAAAGTTACACCTCCGTTTGTTTGAATGAGGCCTCCTGCAGAGTGTAATAATAGTCCCTGCGAAATAACAGAATTCTGAATAGTAATATTTGTTGGTTCGGTACCTTTGTTATCCCAGCTAACAGAGAATGTTTCATCGCGTCCCCACGATACGGATACATGGTCAAAAATCATATTGCTTCCGTTTGCAATACCAGCAGCATCTTTCCCGCTGGTTCCAATAATACCCATACGCATTCTTATATACCGGCAGATTGTGTTATCAGCACCCGTAAAAGTTATTCTGTCGCCATAAATGGTTATTCCTTCGCCAGGCGCTGTTTGCCCGGCAATATATATGTTTGCTGCAACAGCAATTCCAGAGGTTAAATTAATTACTCCTCCAACATCGAACACAACAATACGATTAGATGAGCTGACAGCATCGCGAAACGAACCTGTGCCTGCATCATTTAAGTTAGTTACATGATAAACTGTGCCGGTTCTGCCACCAGTCGCATATTTACCAAATCCTTCGGCTCCAGGAAAAGCCAATTGCTGAGCAGTTATTTGGTTTATAAATAAAACAAAACCTGCAACAACGAATAAAATCTTTTTCATTTTCAATATAGGGTGTAGTTATTAATTATTAGGGTACTCAATGTCTATGCCTTAAAATGAGGAAGTATACTGCAGTCTTCTTTGATGGCTCTAATATACCTTACATCCGGTATTATTGGCAACTGACCTTTTTCTTCTATGTTTTTAAAATTCAAATATAATCAATATTTTTAAAAGACAAATTACTGTTTAACGTGCTGAGTGGAAGGATAGGACGCAGGCAGAAAGACTTTTCCTTCAGGGCTTACAGGTCAAAGCCAATTTTTTTTGTAGGGTTATTCATTCTATGTTTTTTTCTATAAACGATATTACTTTTTGGTTAAATAAATCGGTTTCCTCATAATGAGGATAATGTGCCGTTTTTTGAAATACAAAAAGGTTTTCATCACTTAGGTTCATAGACTCTTTCGCTTCATAAGCCAATTGCAAAGGAAGAATACCGTCATACTTGCCCCATAACAACAAAGTTGGAATTTTAATTTCCCCTAACCTCTTTGTAAAGTCGTAATACCAAACATCCATTACAAGTGTAACACGTTTATTTTGTCCCAGCAAAGCTAAATAATCCGTTTCAGAGAAAAAAATCTGATTAACACCTGCTAGGTTTTTACCATGCTTGCTGTCGTAAAAATATCCGTGGGCTTTTGCCAGATTTTTACTATGTTCTAATAGAAATTCAGTATCACGCCAACTTTCTTTATCAGAATATAAATTTTTTATCTCTTTCCATTCTTTCTGTTCTTTGTTTGTTCCATTTGAAATTATGCTGTCAGCATAATTAAGTACATAATCTCTTGAATATTCATAAGCATTTTGGCCCAAATTATGTG
>JAHEEB010000069.1:0-2424 GCA_024640925.1 Bacteroidota bacterium
AGAAAGTCGAAAAGCTGATAATTTGTTTGTTTCATAATTCTCTTACTTCGTTTTTAGAGTGATTGATGCAGGTATTAATCCTTCCGAGGTAGCCTCCAGTTTAATTTTCCCGGTTTTCCCATTTGACTGGACTATCACCAGACACAATCCATTAAAGGCTTTCCGGTAGTTGGCCTTAAATGGTTCATGACTGGCTTGGTATCCATTATCAACCCCTGCAATAAATGCACTTCCGGATATATTAAATTTTACAAGATTACTGGCATCGGGTACAAGATTGCCTTCATTATCAGTAATCCGAACAGTAACAAAGCACAAATCTGTACCATCAGGGTTTATTTCCTTTGTATCACCAATCATTTCAATTTTAGCGGGTTTGCGGGCTGTTTTAATAAGTTTTTCAAGAACTACATGTCCATCTTTTCTTGATATGGCTTTCAGTTCGCCAGCTTCGTAATTCACCCGCCACATCACATGGTAATTGCCATTTTCTTTTTTCTTTGTGCCAAGCGATTTGCCATTCAGGAACAGTTCTACTTCATCGGCCTGGTTATAATAAGCCCAAACATCGATAGTTTGTCCTTCCTTCCAGTTCCAGTGAGGAAAAACATGCAACACAGGCTTGTCTGTCCAGATACTCTGGTAGAGATAATATATATCTTTCGGAAAACCTGCCAGATCAACCACCCCATAATAGGAACTTTTTGCAGGCCACCAAATGGGTTCCGGCTCACCAATAAAATCAATGCCAGACCAGATAAACATTCCGGGATTGAATTTATTCTGCGATAAAGCCTTAAGAGTTTGCTCGTGAGTAGCACCCCAATACGCGCACACCATATCATAAGCTGAAACCGTATAGTCCGGATTGGCGCCGATAATAGAGTCTCCATATTTTTGAGGCCAGTAGCGGACACTATCCGAAGGCATATCGTAGTGACCACGTGTTGTATAGACTGACATGTTTTCAGTTGCAATCATTTTCTGGCCAGGGAAATTTTGAGGAAACTTTGGCCAGTCGAAAATTTTATAATTAAACCCGAGCAGATCGAGCGCACCTGACTGATAGATATAGTTTTTTGCCGGATCGGTTTCAGTTAGTGCACAGGTTACAGGCCTTGTGGTATCGATCTGTTTAACAATATCAACAAGTTCCTTACCTATTGTAATTCCCGTTGAGTCGAACTGCTCTCTGATTTCATTTCCTATACTCCATATAAAAACAGAAGGATGGTTCCGATCGCGTAAAACCATGTCCTGCAAATCGCGTTTGTGATTATCATCCCAGTCGAAATGGTAATCATATTTTAGTTTTTTCTTTTTCCAAACATCGAAAGCCTCATCCATCACAATAAATCCCATTTCATCACATAAATCGAGAAACTCAGGTGCCGGAGGATTATGTGCAGTACGGATGGCATTTACTCCCATATCCTTCATCAATTGCAATTGTCGTTCAATTGCCCTGGTATTAACAGCAGCGCCCAGTGCACCCAAATCGTGATGCAGGTTTACTCCCCGAATTTCCATGGGTTTTCCATTAAGATAGAAGCCGGAATCAACATCGAACTTGAAGTACCGGATACCAAAAGGTATATAATATTCATCTACTTTAATGTCATCTGCAAAAACCTCAGTTTTAAGCTGGTAGAGATAGGGGTGCTCGATGGACCAGAGATTCGGATTACGAATTGAAATTTCCTGAAAGATGGAAGATTGTTTTGTTACCTGAGAGGTTTGAGCTTTTTGATTACCTGCAGAATCAATAATTGTAGTTACTATACGAACAGAATTGTAATCGTTTACATTTTCGGTTAAATTGATTTTTGCATGAATCATTGATTCCTCTTCCCCGATTTTTTGCGTTGTAATATATACTCCCCATTGTTCAATATGTAATTTTGAAGTACTCACCAACCAAACATTTCTGTATATCCCAGAACCAGTATACCAACGGGAATTAGGCTGAAGGGAATTATCGACTCTCACTGCAATTATGTTTTTTTCTTTTCCAAATTTCAGGTATGGTGTAAGCTCGTAACGGAATGAGATATATCCATTAGCCCTCTTGCCCAGATAGTGCCCATTAATCCAGACTTCACTGTTGCGGTAAATCCCATCGAAATCGATAAATAAACACTTCTCCTTCTCTGATTTATCAATAGTAAAGCTTTTACGATACCAGCCAATCCCTGTGGGAAGGGCACCTCCACCAGCTCCCGACGAATTTGTATCACTGAATTCGCCTTCTATACTCCAGTCGTGAGGAAGGTTCAATTCCCGCCATTTGGAATCGTCATATTCTATCATGGAGGCTAATGAATCGTCACCGGTCAAAAATTTCCAGTTTGAATTAAAATTAGCTCGCGAACGAACTGACTTCTCTGCGCATGAATTCAACCCAATAATAACTATGATAACAAG
>JAHEEB010000069.1:2434-7317 GCA_024640925.1 Bacteroidota bacterium
TTTTTATAAAAAACATATCTGCACTTTTAAATATAATTTTGGACATTGCTTTTAAACTATGACCTGGAGCTAATTCATTTGTAGAGCTTGATTCTATTCCCAGAGAGTGGATAAACCGTTTAATTTTCATTATCTCCTGGCAAAACAAAGATAAATGAATTTTAAAAAAACCATTTCTGCAAAAGAAATTAATCCACATAATAATTCATTTTTATTTTCCTTTAAATCCATCAGCCTTTTAAACCCAATAAGTTTTATGAAAAAGGTAACTACACATAATTAAAATGGGGTTGTAATAAATTTTAGTTTATTACAACCCATCAACTTTAAAAAACTCCTAACCAATCAACTACTATGATAAAGCATTATTTAGTTATGAACATTTTATTTGTAATTACGTTGTCGCCAATTTCAAGTTTGCAAATAAGCATACTGGAATTGTAATTTGATAAATCAAATGGGAGTTCATACTTCCCGGCATCCTGAACACCTGAAAACAGACACTCAACTTCTTCGCCCAACAAATTATAAACTGCTAATTTTATTGAACTTCTTTCGCTTAAGGAATAAGAAATAGTAGTATTGTTTGTTGCCGGATTTGGAAAATTTGTCAGATTACCTGAAGTATTTTCAAGAGTAGTAATTTCAGCAGGGGTCGATGTATCAATAGCAGCAACAGAATCAATCAATGAAACTTCATCGATTATTATTTCGAATGGATAAGCTCCACTTGCTGTATTAGTCCACATACCAACCATAATAGCAAATACAGCAGTGAATTCACTACCAAGAGTGTCTGGAGTAGTAAATGCTCCATTGTAGTGAACATCTTTAGTTATAGTATCAGAATCGCACCCATCAGCCCTAAATGTACCATTTACATATTGGCCACAACCATTCCATGTGTTAAATCCTGCAAGTTTAATACCATCGCCTGTTTCCTTGGCAGGAATTTCTGCGCTATAATCAATTTTTAGTTGAGCCCAAAAATTAGTAAGAGTCCCTGTAAGATCCCTAAAAGCAGCATTGGTTATATATTTTGTGTTTGCTTTAAGAGTCACTTTTTGTGAAAAGACAATATTCGAGTAGACAGTTCCTTTTGAAGATAAATAAAATGCTCCATTGCTGCAACTTGTACAAGTGTTAGCTGTATTACCGAATTCATAGCTAAACTCATCATCTGGTATAGCATCAGTTCCGCGCTGAACTTTTGTGACCGTCCATGAATTTTCATCAGAAGCTTCCATGCTTCCACCAATCAGCATTTCCTGGCAAAAGGCCTGTTGCATTACAGAACTTAGAAGGGAAAATACGATAATACATGTTAGACTAATTTTAGATAAATTTGTTTTCATAATAAATTAGTTTTAATTAATTAATAGTAATTAGGAATAAACTGTTTTAATATTTTGAATATCAAAACATTATTATCTTTTTGGACAAAAATCTTGCATACCAATTTTAAATTTGGTCAAAACAGTATGGATTATTGATTCATCAGATATCTTCTTAACCCTATTTTCAGAGGAAAGAACTATTCAAACGAAATAAAATCAATACTACTATTTGTAATCAGGGTTTTGAACAAGATTTGAATTGAGCTCCAACTCCGTTTGCTGGTATGGCCAAAAGTAATGTTTTGGATTTTCGAAAATAATCGAAGCCCCACCAACATCGGTTACCTGCGGCATTATAATATGAGCCGTTTTCCATCTTTTCAAATCATAATACCTGAGCCCTTCCAATGCCAGTTCAATTCGACGTTCGTGTCTGATAGTATTGCGCATTTCATCCTGTGTCAATCCCGTTTTAATATTTGGCATAGAAACACGTCCGCGTATCTCGTTAATAGCATCATAGATTGTTTGATCCGGCCCTGAAACTTCATTCTTTGCCTCAGCGTACATCAGTAATACATCAGCATACCTGATTATCACCATATCCTGCACACTTCGTGTAGAGGTAGTAATAGGCAATTCGCCCATATCTACATATTTTAACTGGAAAAAACCGGTATTGGTAGGATCTGGCGAAAATATAGTGCCATCGGGATTAAAAATTGTATCCTTTTCAGTTAGAATGGTCATGGCTAACCGGGGATCTCTGTTTGCGTATGGTTCATTCGCATTGTACAAAGGAGACTCAGAAACAGGCAATCCATCGGTGCATTCATATTCGCTTACCAATTCTTGTCGTGGCATAATGGAGCCCCATAAAATAATCTCTGCATCCATATCGCTATAATCATCTCCATAATATTTGGTTGAAAACAATATCTCTTTGTTGTTTTCCTGTCCATTAGCAAGGAAAATATCCTGATAATTACTGTATAATCCGAAAGTACCCGATTCAATAATTGAATATGTCAAAGTAGCAGCTTCGTCGAATTTTTCTTCCAGCAAATAAACCCTGGCTTTAAGAGCCATAGCACTTGCCTTCACAGCGTGTCCTTCAGAATATTTTTCGTTGGGAAGATTACTGATAGCAAAATCTAAATCTTCATAAATAAAGGTCAGCAATTCAGCTTTATCACTTTTGGCAATTTTTGATTCCTCAACGGTTTCCGGACAAGACTTATAAATGATTGCATCTCCAAAATACTGAACAAGCTCAGAATAAAAGAAAGCCCTCAGAAAACGCACTTCACCAATATATTGCAGCTTAGTACTCTCAGATAAAGGAGCTTTATCAATGTTATCGAGGAAATTATTGCATGTAGAAATTCCGGCATAGGAACTTGCCCATATATCGTCAATGATACCGCCAGTTGTTGTAGTAATTACTCCCCTGCTTATGCTCAGGATATAACCAAACTCATCATTATTGAATTTACATTGAGCATTATCAGTTAATGCATCAAGATAAGATCTCCTGTAACCAAACCAGGGTTCATCGTTTAACCGGCTATAACATCCGGTTAAAGCCAGCTCAACCTCATCTTCCGAAGTCCAGAATGTTTCATTTGACAACTCATCCAACGGATTTCTATCCAGAAAGTCACTGCAGGACAATAATGATATTATCACTAACAGGAACAGGATTGTGCTATATAATTTATTCAGATTCATTTTCTATAATTTAAAATTTCTCATTCCTTTAATTAGAATTTAACATCTAACCCTACAGAAAGTATCCTTGTTTGCGGATACTGGGCAAAGTTGGTGTTATCGCCGCTACGCTCGGGATCAAGACCTTCGTATTTTGTGAATGTAAACAGGTTATCGCCGGCTACATATAATCGCAGGTAATCTAATTTAATTTTCTCGCTTATCAGCTTTGGCAAAGTATATCCAAAATTTATGCTTTTAACTCTGAAATACGAAGCATCCTGTAAATTAAAAGTACTTCTCATATTGGTATTCGGCTCATAACCTTCGATATATAACGCCGGCAATTCATTCGTCGGATTTTCCTCAGTCCATGCATTTCTCCATTTAACAGCTGGCGCTCCGGCTTGTGTAAAGGGCGATATTCCCCAATTTATCACATAAAGTTTTCTTCCTTGTACTCCCTGGAAAAAAGCCGACAAATCAAAGTTTTTCCATTCGAACCGGGCATTAAAAGAATAGGTATAATTCGGGAATGCGCCATCAACAACAATCCTGTCATCAGCATCGACATCATTATCCCCATCCTGATCTTTAAATTTAAGATCTCCGGGTTGAGGTGTGTATAACTGGGTGGGAGAATTGGCTATTTCTTCATCTGATTGGAATATACCAATCCATTCATAGAGATAAAAAGATCCCCAGGGCAATCCTTCTTTGTTAATCCTTGTATCATTCTCAATATAGTCGGTAGCAACCAATTTTGTAACTTCATTACGAAAAGCAGAGAAAATACCTTTGATCTCCCATTTAAAATCGCCAATTCTATAATTATGTCCAAGTTCCATATCAAAACCAACATTTTGCATTGAACCATAATTAACAGTTGGCGCACTTAATCCTATACTGGCTGGAATTTCCTGTTCATATAAAATGTCATCGGTTACTTTTTTATAGGCATCGATACTGAAAAAAACAAGGCCACGGTATAGACTAAAGTCTAGTCCACCATCCAACATCTTGGTTACCTCCCATTTTATTGACTTATCAGATAAAGCATTTACATATGCTCCTTGCTCGGTCGATTCATCAAACGAATAGGTAGTTAATCCAAGTAAATCCTGATACGGATAATTACCTATATCCTGGTTGCCAAGTTCTCCATATGATACCCTGATTTTCAAATTATCTACCCACCCCAGACTTTTCATAAAATCTTCTTTGGATAATCTCCATGCACCTGAGAAAGAAGGAAAAAATCCCCATCTGAATTCATCTGCAATACGTGAAGTTCCATCATAGCGAAAATTTGCTTCGCCTAAATATTTCTCATTATAGGAATAGTTTACTCTTCCGAATAAAGATTGCAAAGCCCATTCATTGGCAGTACCACCATTATCTATAACATCGGTTGACCCGGCATCAATTTGTGATAAATTACTGGAAGGAAATTTTTGTCTATATGCTTCTAATGAAGAGTAATATTGATACTCCTGACTATATCCACCCATAAGATTAAATGAGTTTTTGCCAAAAGTTTTTTCGTAATTTAAAGTTGAAAATAAAGTGTATAAAGCATTGTGATAGTTTTCCTGTGTCAGACCTTCGTGATTTGGCCACTGGTTGTTTGCATAACTATAATCTTCATCTGTTTCATTAATTTTTTGGTAATAATATGAATCAATAGCATATGTTCTTAACGATTCGTATGATGGTTCATAATTAATAGCACCCTTCGTATTCCAGGTTAATCCTTTAAGTAAATTGATATCCAGATTAATCTGCGGACGGATGTCGTAATGTTTATAAGTCTTTTTCCACTCATTGGCAACAGCA
>JAHEEB010000069.1:7327-10384 GCA_024640925.1 Bacteroidota bacterium
TTTGCCAAAGTTTAGAATACGCCCGTGCAGAATATCTGCCACTTCCATCGGGCAAATAAGGCATTTGAAGACCTGTCATTCCAAAAATCAACAGAACATATGAGTCGTTTGAAAAAGATGGTTCTCTAATATCGCGTTGACTTAGCATAATATTCGAACCTATACTAATTCTGTCGTTAATTTTAGCCTGCATATTAAAGCTGGTGGTAAATCTTTTAAAACCATGTCCTGGCAGAATACCATCTTGTTTTGTATAGCTAAAGGAACTGTTGAAGGTAACATTTTCCGAACCCCCGCTAATATTGAGGTGGTGGCTTTGAGCATAACCAGTTTTGAACGTATTATCCATCCAGTTATAATTCGGATATTGTAAAGGATCTGTTTTATTGCCTTCGCGATAAGCTTCAATTTCTTCTTCAGTAAACCTAACAGAGTTAGAACTATGAATAGCTGCGGCATTCCACATCTCCATTGTCTCTGCCGAATTATAAATCAGTTCTGGTAAACGGGTTGCATTGTGCATGGCAAAATTATTACCATAGGTTATAGTTATTGGTTCTGCTTTTCCTTTTTTGGTAGTAACCAGAACCACTCCATTGGCAGCTCTTGCCCCATATATTGCAGCAGATGCAGCATCTTTAAGTACCGAAATAGATTCTATATCCTGAGGGTTAATATAACTTAACTCGCCAACAACTCCATCAATCAGTATTAATGGCGCACTTGATGCTCCATATGAGCCAAAACCTCTCACAGATATATCTGTTTCTTCTTTTCCTGGTTGACCGGTACCTTGAGTTATCTGAACGCCAGCCATTCTTCCCTGAAGCAGGTTGCTTGAGTTAGTAACAGGTCTCTGATTTATATCATTTGCAGAAATAGAACTTACCGAACCCGTCATGTTCACTTTCTTTTGTGAACCATATCCAACAATGACAACTTCTTCAAGCGCTTCAATGTTTTCAACCAAAGAAACATTTATATTGGTTTTACCAGAAGCAACAACCTCCTCACTTATATAACCCAAAAATGAAAAAACCAATACATTGTTATCTGAAGCAAGTGTAATGGCAAATTTTCCTTCAGAGTCAGTTATTGTTCCATTTTTTGTGTCTTTAACAATAACATAGACTCCCGGCAACGGCGAACCTGTTCTGGCATCTGTAACCAACCCTGTGATTGCTTGTTGACGAACTCCTATAGGTGTAATTACAATCACATTATTTTCTAACGACTGATAGGTAATCTTACTGTTTGTCAGGAGAGAAGAGAGTACTTCGTCGATTTGCTTGTTTTCAATACTCAGACTTGTCTTTTTTCCTAAATCCTGAAAATTATCGCTAAAGAAAAAACGATAATCACTTTGATTTTCGATGATTCTCAAGACTTCCTTAATGGTTTTGTCTTGCACCGAAAAATTAAAACTCTGGGAAAAGGCACTTGAATTTATATTGACTATGGTACTTAGGAAAAAAACAAGGAGAACTTTTAAGGTATATGTGTTTTTATACCAATTTATTAAAGACAGTAAACCTGCCACACAATTATTTTTCATAGATTTGTGTATACTTAGTTATTATTAAGTTTATGAAATATTCTGGGAAGAGAATATTTCATTTTATGGATTTAGAACCGGGATTTCGCTAATCCTGGTTCTTTTTATTAAGTAATTATTTTTCCATAGGCAAAATATATTTAATACGCTAGATTATATTTCTGTTTCAGATTATTATCTATGTTAATATCTACCGTTCCCTTTTCCAGTTTATATGACAAAGGAATAGTAAGCTTCAGAATTTGTAAGACCTGCTCTAGTGTTTCATTTTCAATTGTACCTGAAAACAAATAATTATTAAGCTCAGATGAAAGTAAATTGATTTTGACATTATATCTTCTTTCGATTAAAACAACAAGATCTCCAAATCGTTGACTTTCAATAATCCACCGTTTATCTTTCCATGAGGTATATAAAACAGTATTTACATCATTATCAACAATCACAAGGGTTTCTTCGTTGTTAATAATTGCTTGTTCTTTATCCTTCTCTTGAACAGTACTTTTTATAATTGATTTGTTTTGTTTCTTGTTGAATTCTTCCTGGTCCTTATAAATAGTAACTTTTTGATTAGGTTTCATGGTCAAAGCGATATCTTTCTTATCTTTTTTGCCATTAATACGTATTTCTCCATCCACCAATGTTGTCACTAACTGCTTTTCCGAAGGATATGCTTTTACATTAAAGGTTGTCCCCAAAGCCACAATATCTAATACACCAGCATTTACAATAAATGGTTTGTTTTTGTTAGATTTTACTTTAAAAAAGCCTTCTCCTTCCAGCCAAACTTCACGTTTTTTGTTTCTATTGAATGAATTATTGTATTTTATTGTACTTCCCGCATTCAGCCACACAAAAGAACCATCGGGCAATTTTACCCTGCTTTTCGAACCAAGCGGAGCCGAAATTTCCGTTTCGGCAAACTGAAATTCACTGTTTTTATAAAGATAAAAAACCGCCATTCCCGCACCAATAGCAACTAAAATTAGCCCCATTGCTGCTATACGAATAAAAGGTTTTAAATGCCTTTTTACAAAATCGGGTTTACGGGAAGGTTTCTCGGCGGTTTTTATGATGTTTTTCAGACTTTGCCAATTATTCTCAAGGTATTCTTCGGTATTATTTTCTGATATTGAATCAGACAAATACCATGATGCTTTTATTTTATTAAAAAAATCTTTATTTAAATCATGCTGATTCAACCAATTATAGAGTTGTTCGTATTCTGCATTAGATAAGCTATTCGTAAGATATCCTGATAACAGTACTTTAATATATTCCGGTATATCTTTCTCCAAAAAATTCATATTCTTAATCCTTTAAACATATAGACATGAAAATTCAGGCAGAGGATTACAAAAAAACAACTATTTTAAAATAAATTTTCTTTAATCTTACATAAAGCCCTATATAATTGGGTTTTAACGGTGTTTTCTGCTATATTAAATTGTTGGGCAATTTCTTTATTCGATTTTTGTTTGTACCTGCTCAGTATAAATATT
>JAHEEB010000070.1 GCA_024640925.1 Bacteroidota bacterium
AGGCAAACTTGTCACTGTTGCTTTTGGCAATTTGTTGAGTACAATTGAAATTGGTAAAATTGAGTTGAGCGAGACCCAGGAAAAACCAAAGGTCTCAAGGGGAGTAAGAATTTCACAATCAATTACCGATAAGAAACTAAATTTCAGGGCCGAAATTGATGTGAGGGGAAAACGTGGCGATGAGGCACTTTCCACGATTCAACAATATGTCGACGAAGCGATTATGGCAGGGAACAGGGAAATTTCTATTTTACATGGCAAAGGGAATGGTATTCTCCGACAGCTCATCCGTGATTATTTGTCAACTCTTGGCTTTGTTAAATCTATATCCGACGCGCATGCCGACAGAGGAGGAGCAGGGATAACCAATGTAATTTTTGATTACTAGCCTATGAAAAAGATACTTATATATTCTCCCATAATATCGAATAGACTGACCTATTCCTGCAATATTGTTTTCAATCATATTCTAAAATGCGAATATCAGTTGACAGATTCAATGCCTGATTTTGACACAGACAGCTTTATCGTAAATTATTCTCACGAGCCACAAAAGGATTCATTTCATATTCTGCCCTTTGGATTGCTTGAGCAGAAGGGAGTAAAAATACAAGATATAAAAACAGGTGAATACAATGGAATAGTAACTATATTCTCTTCTGAAACCGGTGATATGCCTTTTGATATCTTTTCTGCTGTCTTTTATATGGTAAGCAGATACGAAGAATACTTACCTTTTGTACCCGATCAACATGGTCGTTTCAGGGCAGAAGATGGCATCGCTTATAAACACAAATTTCACAACATACCAATAGTCGATTTGTGGGTAAAAAAATTATCTGAATTAATTGAAATACCCTTTCCATACGATAATTATAAGTTTCAGTTAACTATCGATGTAGATTGTCCATGGAAATACAAAGGACAATCATTATTCCGAACATTTCTCCGTATGGGAAAGATGCTTTCTACCGGGCATTTTAAAGATTTTTCTGAGGCTTTTGCAGTTCTTTCAGGCAGGAAACCTGATCCCTGGTTTACTTTCGATTACCTCGATACAATTGAAAAACAGCTGAAAAATCCAATCCAGTATTTTATCTTGTTTGGGCAGAAACGACCCCATGATACGGCTCCTTCAATACACAAAAAAGATTTCAAAAAACTGGTTAATCGTTTGGGTACAAAGCAGAAAATCGGAATTCATCCTTCTTATGCTTCCTATGCTTCAGTTAAAGAGCTGGAAAAGGAATATTATTCAATGTCATATATTATTAAAAATAAGATACAGCGAAGCAGGCAACATTATCTAAAAATGAAATTTCCTGAAACGTTCAGAAATCTTATTAGGTTGGGCATCAGGCAGGAATTCAGTATGGGCTGGGTCAGTCAGGTTGGCTTCCGGGCAGGTATTGCCAGATCGTTTCCATTCTACGATCTGGAAAAAGAGAAAGAAACACATTTAATTTTGGTTCCTTTTTTTGCAATGGATCGTTCCATGAAAGATTATATGAATATCGACAGGACAAAAGCACGGGAAGAATTGATGATATTGGTTAACAGAGTAAAAGAGGTTAGCGGACAGTTTTGCATGCTGTGGCATAACGATAGCATTTCCGATGCAGGAGAATGGAAGGGTTGGAGGGAAATATTTGAAGAAATGGTAAAATATGCAGAACCAGATTAGATACATTCAACATTTGCAAATTGATAAAGAGAAATGGGATAGGTGTATTTCTTCTTCAGATAACTATCAGATTTATGCTTTTTCATGGTATTTGGATATTGTCACTCCTGATTGGGGTGCGCTTATTATCGAAGATTATGAGGCGGTAATGCCCTTGCCTGTAAAACGTAAGTTTTTCATTAAATATTTAATTCAGCCTTTGTTTACACAGCAATTGGGAGTATTTGGCATTATTAAGGACGGTTATGTAAAGAGGTTTCTGCAAGAGTCGGAAAAACATTTTAAGTTCATCCATTTGAACATGAATTTTTTAAATTTATCTGAGATGGATAACTGGTACAAAATCAACAACAATTATACACTTTCACTATTTAAGTCCTATTCCGAATTAAGAAAAAACTATTCAGAAAGCCACTGTAAAAATTTAAGACGTTCTATAAAGAATAATCTAAAATTCAATAAAACATTAGATTATCAAACAATTTCATCTTTTATTGTAGAAGAGTTAAAAGATCATGATAAAAACATCAAAGCAAGTGCTGAAACTTTACTGGGCAAGCTGGCTTCAATACTCCACGAGAATTGCACTTCCGAAGTTTATGAAGTAATGTATGAAGACACCCGTGTTGCTGCAGGCATTTTTATATCTTACAATAAACACATTGTTTGTCAGTTTATTGCTAATGAGCAGGGTAAAAAAATGAAAGCTCTGTTTTATTTATTGGATCAATACATAATCCTTCATGCTAATCAGAATTCAATACTTGATTTTTCCGGTTCAAATATTGAAAGCATTGCCTATTTCTTTTCCGGATTTGGCGCTACTGTTTCTCATTACCCATCCTTTAAATCCAATAATCTGCCATGGTATTTAAAGTTGGTAAAAAAATAAGATGTTGATGGTTCAAAGTCGAAAATATAGAGTGTTATTTATTTCTAGTTGGTATCCGACACGGATTTCAATGACAAATGGCGATTTTATTCAACGGCATGCATTGGCGGTTTCAAGCATTCATGATGTGGTGTTTTTACATGTTCAATATGATAAGTTTCAAAAGGAGAGGGAACAAATTCATTATAATTCAAAAGATAATTTCCGTGAAGTGATTATTTACTTCAATGTTAATCTTAACCTTTTTAAACCGCTTTTTTATTTTTGGTATTATTTGAAAGGATTCCATATAATCAGAGAACTTTATGGAAATCCTGATCTTATACATGCGAATGTTATATTTCCTATTGGATTCATAGCGCTGTTTTTAAAATTCCGATATCGTTTGAACTATATTATTTCGGAACACTGGTCTATCTATCTTTCTAATTCAAGCAGAAAAGTTGGTTTTGTGCAGAAGGTTTTCGATAAGATGGTTGTCCGTAATGCATTTGCTGTTTGCCCGGTAACAGAAAACCTTGCAGATTCGATTAAATCACATGGGTATAAGGGACGTTTTATCGTTGTTCCGAATGTCGTCAATGTCGAAAGTTTTAATTTTTCTTGCACAGATAAGAAAGTAAAGAAACACTTTTTGCATGTTTCATCCCTTCAAAATGCTTCAAAAAATATCTCAGGATTGCTTCATGCAATAAAGATGCTTACGGAAATACGACGGGATTTTGTTTTAAATCTGGTTGGTGGCGATGAACTGGAAGAGCATAAAACTCTGGCAAAAGAATTGAAAATAATAGACAATTATGTCATTTTTCATGGAGAACAACCTCATGAAAAAATCGCAGAATACATGCAACAGAATAACTTTTTTGTGTTGTTCTCTAATTACGAGAGTCTGCCATGCGTAATAATAGAGGCTATGGCTTGTGGCCTGCCAATTATATCTACAAATGTGGGTGGTATTAAGGAACATGTATCTGAGTTTAATGGAATACTCATTTCTCCAAAAGACGAGCAATCGTTGGTTAAGGCAATTAATAATATGTTGGATAATTCTGATACGTATAACAGGGAACGTATTCGTGAATATGCTATAAAGACATTTAGCGAAGAAGCTATTGCATCAGATTTTAATTCCATCTATAACCAAATGACAGGCAATGTTTAGAAATATATCAAATACCTTTCTTTCGCGTTTTTTAGCATCTTTTATTGGTTTGATTGTTGCAATCATCATTTCAAACTATCTGGGAGCCGAAGGTCGTGGCGAACAAGGACTTATACTTACAACAATTACTTTAATAACAATCGTTTCAGCTATAATAGGAGCTGGTTCAATCACTTATTTATCTCCAAGGTTGCCAATGCGGAAATTAATACTTCCGTCCTATCTCTGGAGTTTTATTGTAGTCTTGATATTGATTGTATCCATTCCATTTCAGAATTTCTTTAGTATTTCCATCTGTATTCACATAGCAATACTAAGCCTTATTTTATCAGGAACGCAGATTCAAACAGGAATTTTATTAGGAAGAGAGAAGATCTTACAGTCAAATTATATTCAATTGTTTTCTTCCGTTTTGTTTTTAATTAGTATAGTAATTTTCTTTGTCTTTTTTAAAACCAGGTCAATTCAATCCTATATATATTCCCTTTATATAAGTTATATTCCGCCCTATTTACTTAGTGTTTTCTATGTTGTTAAACTGCCATTCCAATCATTACCAATATCAGATATTTCATATTTCGATTCATTTAAAAAAATAGCTCGTTATGGTTTATTAAACCAGCTGGATGTTTTTGTGCAAATGGCAAGTTTCCGGATTAGTTATTACCTTATCGATTATTATATTGGAAAAGATGAGGTAGGTGTTTATTCCAATGCGGTATCAATTATCGAATCTATATGGATGATAAGCCGGAGCATCTCTATGGTTCAACATGCCAGAATTGTTAATTCCACTGATATAAACTATTCTAAGGACTTAACTGTTACACTTCTGAAAATTTCCAGCTTGCTGGTATTTGTTGCATGCATTACCCTGCTTATAATACCATCGGGTTTTTATGTTTTTCTGTTTGGAGACGATTTTGCAGGAGTAAAAACAATTATTTTAACTTTTCTTCCGGGAGTATTGGTTTTTAATGCCTCATTTGTGTTAAGTGCTTTTTTCGCTGGTATAGGCAAGTATGAATACAATGTAATTGCCAGTTCGGTGGGGCTAATAGTTACGATTGTTACACTGATTATACTTATACCTATTATGGGAGTTATTGGGGCAGGAATAACCGCTTCGATTTCCTATATTTCCGTTACCCTGATTAAATCTCTTTTCCTGCTTAATAAATATAAGGTTCCAATTAAAGAAATGGCATTAAAAAAGAGAGATATCGAACTTATCAGAACTTTTTTCTCATTTAAGAATTTTATACGATCAAGATAATTTTACATTAGTAATTCCATAGGAATATCATCTTGAACTTCATTCAGTTTGCCACCTTCACATTTAAGTGTCCTTGCCGGGTATTTTTTTAGTAAATTATAATTATGTGTGGCCATCACAACGGCTCTGCCGGCAGACTGTATTTCAATTAAAATCTGCATAATCTGCTCAGATGTTTCAGGATCAAGATTACCAGTAGGTTCATCAGCAAGGATTATTTCGGGATCATTCAGCAGCGATCTGGCAATAACTACACGCTGTTGCTCGCCACCCGAAAGCTGATGGGGCATTTTGTGGCCCTGAAATTCAAGCCCAACTTTAGTTAGAACCTCTTCAATTCTTTTGTCAATATCCTTTTTATTCGTCCAACCGGTTGCCCCCAGGACAAATTTAAGATTTTCGTAAACCGAACGGTCAATGAGTAATTGGAAATCCTGAAATACTATTCCTAACTTCCTTCGAAGCTGAGGTATCTGGTGGCGTTTTATATTTTCAATTTTAAAATCAGCAACAGTTGCAAATCCTTGTTTCAGAGGAATTTCGGCATTGATCGTTTTAATGAGGCTGGTTTTGCCACTCCCTACTTTGCCAATCAGGTAAATAAACTCATTTTTGCCAACCTCAAAGTTTACATCGGAAAGTACAAGGTGATCATCATGAAAAATAGCGGCCGATTCAAAACTAATTATACTATCTATTGACATATTTTTCTTCTTTGTTGCGGCCTAAATTATAATAATTTCCCCAATCAAAGTCAATGTTGTTTGCTAAAGTTATCAGACAATTAAGGGTGTTGTTTTAATCTGATGTTAATGTTCGTTAAAATGTTATTTTTTGTTAATTAAAATACCATGGTACAAAATAAACTGCATTCATATTCCGTAATTTTACAGACGAATAAATTAAGTCATTATTATGATAAGAAAACTCTTGTCTATCTTCTTTCTGAGCCAGATGTTCCTGATTGGATGGGCACAGCAAACAATAAATGACCTTGGCGTCAATGCTGTTTATGATCAGGCTATGGACTATTATAAGAAGGAAAAGTATAATACAGCCCAAAAACTTTTTCAGCAAGTATATGAAGCTGAAAAAGTAAACGATTCGGAAGTGAAATCATTCTCTCAGTATTACATAGCACAATGTGCGGTTCGGCTTTTTAATGCCGATGCAGAGTTTCTTACTATGGAGTTTATTTCTAATAATCCGAACCACCCTTTAATAAATGAAGCTTATTTTAATTTGGGAGGGTATTTTTATGCTCAGAAAAACTGGACAGAAGGAATAAAGAATTACAATAAAACTGATTGGAGAAACCTTTCGGAAGAAGAACAGGCAGAATTCTTTTTTAAAAAAGGATATTGCTATTTCGAAAAGGGAGATATGGAAACGGCCAAGCTCAATTTCTATGAGATAAAGGACAAACGGACAAAATATACAGCTCCTGCATTGTATTACTATTCGCACATCCACTATCAGGATAAAAACTATCAGACCGCTCTTGAAGGATTCTTAAAGTTATCTGAAGATAAGACTTTTGGTCCTATTGTACCATATTATGTTGTTCAGATTTATTATATGCAGGGGAAATATGAAGAAGTTGTTAATTATACCCCTGGAATTATAAATAATGTTACCGAAACCAGACTTGATGAGGTGTCAAGAATTACTGCCGAATCTTTTTTCAAACTGGAGCGTTATTCCGAAGCAAAAACATACTACCAGAAATATTTGTCAGCTTCCAATAATCCTGCTCCCGAAGCCATTTACCAATTAGGTTATTCATGTTATAAAACCAATGAGATTGATACAGCAATTGTAAATTTTGCAAAAATTTCTCATCTTGAAAGTGCTCTGGGACAAAATGCCAGTTATTACCTTGCTAGTTGTTATATAAAAAAAGGCGATAAGGAAAATGCCCGAAAGGCATTTGCCTCGGCCTCACGCACAGATTTCGATCCTGTTATTAAACAAGATGCCATGTTTAATTATGCTCTGGTAACCTTCGAAATTGGTGGCGATCCCTTTACCGATGCCATTAAGTCTTTTGAAGATTATATTGTTGCTTATCCGGCTGCAAAAAATATCGATGAAGCAAACCGGATGCTTGTTCAATCATACCTTGCAGCAAGAAATTATAAGAGTGCACTTGCATCCATCGAGAAAATAGAAAATAAAAATGATGAGTTGAAAGAAGCATATCAGCGTATTGCTTATGGCAGAGGTGTTGAGTTATTTAATAATGCCCAGTTTGTACAGTCTGCTGAAATGTTTAAAATTGCCCTTAAATATCGTGGTTTCAATCAACAACGCGAGGCTGGTGCCATATACTGGCTTGGTGAGTCGCTTTACCGACAAGGCAAATATGACGAAGCGTTGCAGCAATATAAATTGTTCAAAGATGCACCTGCGGCCCACACACTCGAAGAGTTTGTTATGGCCGACTACAATATGGGCTATGCTTATTTAAAGAAAGATAGTTACTCAGCCGCTTCTCAGTCCTTTAGACAGTTTACAAGCAACTACAAGGGTGATAGAAATATACAATCTGATGCCTGTCTTCGATTGGGAGATTGTTATTTTATGCAGGGAAATTATAGTCAGGCAGTCGATTTCTATCAGAAGGCCCTTGACAATGGTACTGAAGCAAAAGATTATGCCCTATTACAAAAAGGTTTATGCCTGGGGTTGGGCAAAAATGAGCTACAAAAAATAGCGACTATGAAACAGGTTGCAGAGAATTATCCTAATTCTGTTTATGCCGACAATGCTTATTACGAAATGGCACAGGAATATGTGAAACTTCAGGATTCGCAGCAGGCAATCGAAGCATTAACCACAATGTATTCTAAATTTCCCGAAAGTGAACTTGCCGGTAAAGCTCTTGTTCAGCTGGGACTTTTAAATTACAATGCAGACAATAACGAACAAGCTATTAAATACTATAAACTTGCTGTCTCCAATTATCCCGGTACCGATGAGGCCAGAGATGCTCTTTTTGGTTTGAAAAATATTTATATCGACCTTGGCAAAATTGAAGAATATTCTGCTTTCGTAGATGGCTTGGGAGGAAATGTACCCAGACTTTCTATTAATGAAAAAGATTCCTTATCTTATTTTGCAGCTGAAAAAATATACATGTCGGCTAATTGCCCCGAAGCTAAGAAAGCCTTTGGAACGTATATTGCAAATTATCCATCGGGAAATTATCTTATAAATGCTCACTTTTTTAAAGGAGATTGTCATTATCAGGCAAAGGAATTCGATGATGCTTTGAAAATGTTCGATTTTGTAGTTCAACAACCAAAGAACAAATTTACCGAACAGGCACTCCTTGGTTGTGCCAGAATTGCAGTTTCAGCCAAAAACAGTGAAAAATCAGTTGAATATTATGAAAAGCTTGCCAAAGTTTCTTCATCAGAATTGAATAAGAAAGAAGCTCTTTTAGGTTTGATGCGAACTTATTATGCAAACAACAACTTTAATAAATCACTTGAAAAAGCAAATGATGTGCTTTCATTAAGCAATATTTCAGAAGAAAATGTCAAGGAAGCGAAATTCATTAAAGCCCGGAGTTTGCAGGAAACTGGAAATGAATTAATGGCGCTGGATGTTTTTCGTGAAATTTCAAAGGAAGTATCAAGTCCACAAGGTGCCGAATCTAAGTTCAGAGTTTCTGAAATTCTTTATAATCAAAAGAAATACGATGAGGCAGAAAAGGAGATTCTTGAATTCAGCAGCATGAATACTTCGCACGATTACTGGATTGCACGCAGCTTTATTTTGTGGGCCGATATATTCTCTGAAAGGAAAAACTATTTTCAGTCAATAGAAACTCTCCAGAGTTTAATAGACTATTACGAGAACAAGACAGATGGTATAATTGAAATGGCAAAAGCCAGAAAAGTCGAAGTACAAGCGAAAAGTGCCAAAGCCTCAGAGGGTGCTCAGCAAGAAAATATGGAAGTGAATATCGAAAGCAATAAATAAGAATATGATTAAAAATTATATAACAATCGTCTTTTTCGGAATCCTGACGTACACAATTCTTCCGGCACAAAACCTCGATAAGATAGTGTATGTCGAAAGTACCTATAGGCCAACTCTTATTGATGCTGAAAAAAGTGGTCAAATGCCTGTTTATACCGATTCAATCTTCAAGAGCCCTGAGATTAACTATAGCGTACTCCCTTCCCATATCGATCCGAATTACCAGCTAAAACCTATCAAACCTGCCAAATTAGTTGGTTCTCCCCTGGACGAACTTTATAAAAGCTGTTTAAAGCTGGGGTTAGGAAATTATACTACTCCCCTTGCTGAATTTAGTATTCACAATCTTCGTTCGAAAGAATATGCTGTGGGGGCGTATATATTTCACAAATCTTCTCATGGTAACCTGGAACTGGACAATGGTAATAAAGTGCCTGCCGGATATAGCAAAAACAGAATAAGTGCTTACGGAAAAAGATTTTACGATCAGGTAAATGTAGAAGGAGAGGTATATCTTAATACAGATAGAAACCGTTTCTATGGATATAATACAAATATTGTTGACACAAGCTTGGAAGCAAAAGAAATCAGACAGTACTATACTAAAATTGGTGGAAAGGCAGGTATATATTCTACAAATGCAGATTCTGGAGCATTTAAATATCATTTTGGAATAGATGCCAATTATTTTAAAGATGCCTATGAAAATAGTGAAAGTCATTTGAAATTACCAATGGAGGTTGGATTCAATATAGAGCAATTCAGGGTCAATATCGATGCTGGATACAACCTGTTTACAAACAAATTTGATACTCTTACCACAACGAAGAATGTTTTTAGTATAACACCAACTATTAGAAAAAGCTCTAAGGATTGGGAAGCTATTTTGGGAGCAAACATTTGCTATATTGGTGAAGAAACCGGCAAAACCTATTTTTTCCCACAAGCCAGTATTAGTTTTAAAGTAGTGGAAAATATGCTGGATGCATATTTTGGAATAAGTGGCCGGATGGAAATTAATTCCTTCAGTAAAATAGCGGCCGAAAATCCATACATTGTACCAGGCTTGAAGCTGGATGATACCAGGTATAAAATTATCGGTTATGGTGGAATAAAAGGACAATTAGCCAAAGATGCCGGGTATCGTTTGGATATTAGTTTAAATTCACTGGAAAATGCATATTTCTTTGTAAACGATACGAATACTATTTTACAAAACCAGTTTTTTGCAGTAAGCGATAACATCGATATTATAAAATTCAAAGGAGAACTTTGGTACAGTCCGGTTTCTTACCTTGATTTTTATTTTGGTGGGGAATATCGCTCCTATACTATGGCAAAAGAATTAGAACCATGGCATATTCCGCGTT
>JAHEEB010000601.1:0-3458 GCA_024640925.1 Bacteroidota bacterium
AACAGATAGTGAACTATATAACCGCATTTTTGTGGTTTCTGCCTATGCCGGAGTCACAAACTGGCTCCTGGAACATAAAAAGACCGGAGAACCAGGAATTTACGAAAAATTTGTTAAGGGAAGTGACTTCAACGAAGCTCTGGATGATGTATTAACAAAGCTATTGGAATTGAACCGTACTTTTATAGATGTTAAACTTGATCTTGTAAAAGCGGATACATTTATCACCAGTCGCATTATACAAGCTAAAAACTATTTAAACAGTCTGGCTGATGTTTTGGCCACTGGTTATGTTAACCGTCAGAATATACTTTTAGCAGCTCGTGAAATACTTGCTTCGCTAGGTGAAGCGCATTCAGCATATAATTCTGTCAATATAATTGAGAACAATGGCATAAGAGCCACTTTTGTTGATTTATGCGGATTTAATGATGCTGAATATCTTTCCATTGACGAAAGAATACATAAATCTTTCAGGAATATTGATTACAGCAAAACTATTGTAATTGCAACTGGTTACACCAAAGGAACTGAAGGGATTATGCGCGAATTTGATCGTGGGTATTCTGAAGTTACTTTCAGTAAGATTGCTGTCGATGTGAAAGCCGACGAAGCTGTAATTCACAAAGAATTTCATTTGTCTTCAGCCGATCCGAATATAGTTGGACTTGAAAATTCGAAACCCGTTGGCGCAACAAACTATAATGTTGCAGATCAGCTTGCCGATGTTGGAATGGAAGCCATTCACCCGAAAGCTTCAAAGCCTTTGGAAATGAATGGTATTAACATTCGAATTAAAAACACTTTTGAGCCAGAACATCCGGGGACAGTAATTTCTAAAAATTATGTTGATGAACATTCAAATGTTGAAATAATTTCAGGAACCGATAAGGTTGTTGCCATTGAAATACATGACCCGAATATGGTTGGTGAGGTGGGTTTTGACTTACAAATAATGGAAATATTTAAGAAGTATAAAATCAGTTATATACTTAAAGCTACAAATGCAAACAGCATCACCCAGGTGCTATGGGAAAAGGATGCGTCTCCGGAAATGGTAAACGAATTAAAAGAAAAATTTTATGAGGTAACTATAAAAGAAGTAGCCATTGTTTGTGCTTTGGGAACCAATATCGCCCATCCTGGCATTATTGCTAAAGCTACTACTGCCCTGGCAACTAACAAAATCAATGTAGAAGCAGTTTCTCAATCGCTAAAACAGGTAAATATGCAGTTTGTGATAGGTAGACAAGATTATAAAAAAGCAATTATAGCACTAAATGATGCTCTTTGTAAAAGATAGTTTATAAATCTTACTCACAGAAAAGCCACTCTTCAGTGGCTTTTTTTATTGCGGAAAAATCTTATTCCACTTTCCTTACAACCATTTGTACGGTCTGCTCTGTATGTTGTTCAAGCAGTACTTCCTTTTTTACCAAAACCCGATTGATGGTTTTCTGATCATAATATCGGATGGTTATAAGTTCCAGATTTTCCTCCAAAGCAATCCTGTAATGCTTTTTAAGCTCATCGATAGTTGGCGGAATCCTTGTACTATCGTTATTAACGCAAATCTTGAAGCTAATTGCTGTATTTTGCATTAAGTTCACTCTTAGTCCATGTATGGCTAATATTTGAAATATCCGCTCGAGATGGTGTTCGCTTATAAAGGATAAATCGGGTGGATGAATTTGAATTAAAACCTGATCAACTTTAAAAATAAAACAAGGAACCAGCTGATCGTAGGAGAAGTTGCCAATAACAGTGCCCTCCTCTTTAGGATTGACAAACGATTTAACATAAAGTGGTATTTGATTTTGTTTAACCGGTTGAATCGTTTTTGGATGTAAAACACTTGCTCCATAGAAAGCAAGCTCAATAGCATCTGTATAGGTTATTTTTTCAAGTTTAACGGTATCATCAAACCATTTTGGGTCGGCATTCAAGACTCCGGGAACATCTTTCCAAACAGTGACGGATTCGGCCTTAAGAAAAGAAGCCAGTAATGCAGCTGTATAGTCAGAACCTTCGCGACCAAGAGTTGTTGTCAGATTGCTAAGGGTAGATCCTATGAACCCCTGGGTAAGGTAAATTTCACTATCTGTAAAAACAAATGTATCCTGTGACAACTTAGCTGATATTTCAAATTCAACATTTGCTTCCCTGTAATTTTCATCTGTTTTCAAAACTTTACGTATATCAATCCAGGTAACATCAATTCCACATTGAATAAGATAATCTTTAACGATTAATGTTGATATCAGTTCTCCAAAAGGTACCAGTTGATCATATTCGTAATTAAATACCACCGAAGGTTCGATATGTAGTTTTTGTAGCATATGACCAAAAATTTCATCCAGATTAACAAAAGCCTGGCTTCCTGCAGGGAATAACTCCATAGCAATAGAATAGTGAAATTGAAAAACCTCGTTATACAATTCCTTTGTATCGTTTTTATGTCCGAAATATGATTTCAGAAGCTTTTCCATAGCATTGGTGGTTTTTCCCATTGCCGAGATTACGATAACAAGTGGTCCATAATTCATTTTTAAAATTTCAGCCAGATTACGAACCGATGTAGCATCTTTCACGGAAGCACCACCGAATTTAAACACTCTCATACGAATAATTATTTAGTGTGTAAATTATATTCAAATGCATTGACATCTTATGATTTTGATCAGTATACAGCATAATATTAACACAGAATGGCATAAGAGGAATGCGTCAACGATTAACAAATTGTAATACAGCATTTTTTTAATTGGGGCAGGCTGTATGCAATTGAATATTTATATCGCTTAATCCGGAATTTATGAATATTTCAACTGCACAGAATCCCCGACAACAAAATGACATCTCAAGGTAATACTATAAAAATTGTATTGGAATGAATTTATGAATTTTCTAACTTCGCGGGAAAACCACCAACGAGTCATTATCCATGCGTTATTGTCTTTTATTTATAGCATTTGCTTTTGTCCTTATTGCTTGTGACCAGGCAGTCCCAAAGCTTACTGAACAGGTAAATACGGAGCAGTTACCTGATGATAAAATTGTTTTTAAACTCTCAAAGGATCAGACTTTGGATTCATGGAAGATTGAACGATTGGATAATTCAGATTTTGTATTCACTGATGAATTTCTTGACAAACTTAAAGAATCTTTTGAAGCTTGCCCATATTGTTATAACATCAATGATGATTCATTAAGGGAAAAGACTCTGGAAATTTCCATTAACAATATTTCGAGTGACTATTTCGATTTATCAGATATGAATTTCGATGGTAGCTTTGATATATCATTTACTTCGGGAGGTACTTGCTGCAATGGAAAGAATATGTTGAAAGAAGTATGGATTTTCGACAAAGAGACGAAACAATTCAATTATGATTCCGAATTATCAAGTAGTTGTATATGGGATTATAACAAGGAAGAAAAAACTATTGTTACAGGTT
>JAHEEB010000601.1:3468-3894 GCA_024640925.1 Bacteroidota bacterium
GGAATATTCATCTACAACCTATAAAAATATAGATGGTAAGATGACTGAAATCAGCAGGGAAATTATGGAACCTGTTAACGATTCTGTAGTTCGAAAAATCACAGAGAAAATCGAAAATCATGTCTGGATATCAGATACTACTTACGAAAACCAGTAGAAAAGAATGAGATCAGCTTTTTGCCCCTTTTTTCGGCCCATTCCATGTATGAATTTACATGTCGGTGCGTCTTTGCCGGATACATATCGCCCATGGTAACCATAATACCTGTTTCTTCCACATCGCCAAAGTGATCGTTCAATGAAGTACCAAAGCACTTGAGAGTTGGCGAAAGATTAACATACGCATTGATAAGCGGAGGAATTACCTCACCACGTTTTCTAACTTCGTGAGAAAGGATTTTAAGATCGTCTTCAAACCTTTTAGAT
>JAHEEB010000602.1 GCA_024640925.1 Bacteroidota bacterium
TTGTAGTTGGTTTTTTTTCGCAAAATCCTATATGAAGTTGGTTTATAGTGTATGTCGAATAACTCGAAGGTGTATAGTAAAAGCTTACTTCATACAAAGAGTCTGTTCTGGTTGGTTGTGATAATTTGCATGATAAATATTCACGATAATTCAGATCTTTTGATTTCGTTTTTTTCTCAAAAAGCACTAATCCAATGTATCCATTCCCATCTTTGGCAAACTGCGACCCTAAATTGTTGTCGGGTACTCCCACATTGAACCGGCTGCAAGCGTTAAAATAGTCTGGTGTACCCTTTGTTGGTATATCCCAACAAGGAATGAATTTTTTCGGGTTTTCAAAATTAATGGTCTTCGGACAGGTATAAAATTCTTCGAACCCCGCATTACAAATCAAATTCTGGCCATTAACAGTAAATAAATTGCCTGTAATTATAAAAAAAAAGGTAATCTTTTTTTTTAAAGTTCCTTTCAAAAACCGAGCTGAGGGGTTTTTTTCCATAGAATTAAAATTCCTATACATGCACGGTTCTCAGCAAAATCAGTTGGTTCAAATTTTTCAGCCAGAAGTGTTACTTCTATGGTGAGTTGTTGAGTCTTTTCTATTGAAAATCCAACCGATTCATTGTAATCATCTTCGCTATTATCATAAAATACTTTACCATCGGACTGGTCGACAACCCTGAACTTGACAGGTTCATATCCTTTCTCTGTTCCACAAATTATTTTATAATCTTTTTCACCATAAAATGTTACCAGAAATTTAGAGGTTTGATTGATTTCGAAAAGTGCACTTTTTGATTGGCCGAATAGTTTGAACCCGTCCTTTGTGGCCACAGGCCCACAAATACCAGATTTGTGGAATTCAGGACATGGCTGTCCATTAAGAAGCCCTGAAAAGATGAGAATTGATATAGCAAAAATTAAAATTCTCATATCGAAGTTGTTAGAAAATTGGTTAACAGAGATTTACGTGCATTAAATATACTGTCGCGTAATTTTGTAAATGCAGATTCAGTAATCTTTAGTTTATAACCTCCTTCTACTCTAAAACTGCCATCTGGTTTTTTAATCACTTTTTTGCTTGATGGCACTATTTCAATTTTATCAAATTCAGCTTTTATTTGTGATAAAGTTTGAAAGGGTTCGTTTATTAGTTGATTATTTTTATAAACTTCGATATATTGATAATATTGATTAAACATTGCTCTTGAGTTGTATATCTCATTTACAAAAACTTCTGTTTGCTTGTAATCTTCAATCTGTGTTTGAGCCAGGTAAAATGTTTCGATGGATGCACCGATTAATATAAGCGAGAGCAACTCGTTCTGCCCGCTTGCTTCTAATTTATCAATAAGTTGCTGGTATATGATTAAAGAATAATATGCCAAAGAATCAGGATTTTTAACATTATTTTTAATACGTTGATGCATATCACTATCGATGATTCCATATATTTTTAAATCGTTTAAAAGATTAACAATAGTCTGTAAATACTTTTCAACGCTGGTTTTTTCAGAAGATAAATTTATGAATGCCATATCGGATGAGTAGATTCCGAGAGCAAGAGCTCTTGATTGAGTATTTATAAAGTGGCTGGAAGAATATAAAGGAAAAATATTCTTCATATCAATCGATTGGTTGCTTGTCGACAATACTTCAAGCATTTCAATAGGAGAGGGAAGTGTTATATAAACCTTTTGGGCTTCGGGTAAAAGATTCGTGTTTGAAGTATCCCTTACAGATACCCTTGATGAAACAACATCTTTTTGAGGGTTTTTGCAAGAGAAGACAAAAACCAATATAAATAAGGGAACTCCAAATATTAAATACTTCATTATAATACTTTTCATTAGTTAAGTTAACATAAAAACAGTTAATTTAAATATGGTGCCTGGTTTTATTTATGGACTTTTATAAGTATCACAATTAATACCAAAACCATTGTCCAAATAACTATATTATTAAATAAGAATGTATGACAAATTATATTGCCTATTCTTTTTTCGGATGCATAAAAATGAGATCTACCGGTTCTTGAAGTTGGCTCCATATAAACAGGGGCAAATTCTCGTATAATCCTATTCTTATAATAAACAATAGGAGTGAATTGTTCTTCTGTTGTTAGCATTTCATAAGTTTTTTGATTCAAATATTTCTTTCTGAATTCACGATAATTATCAGGCCCATTGTTCTGATTGATTAATTCTGCAATAATCTTTTCTTTTTCCAGAGTCAGAATATTTAATTGTTCAACCTGTTTCTTTTTTAATTCTGAAAAATATGACAGTATTAATTGTTTTGAAGACTTAGGTAGTTTACCCGATTTGATTTCACCCAGATGGTTGAATTGTAAATATTTTTCAAAAACAGGCAATTGATCAAATATTGCTTGATATTTATTTTCGCCATGATGTTTTTCCATTTCTGCTAGAATTTTTTCCAGTTCCGGTATGAGTATGTTAATATTATACGACAGGTTTGTTTCTTCCTTTTCAATTTCAAAGAAATGCTGCATGTATTGGTTATCTTTGAATTGTTTGACCATTAGAGCTTCATAAGCCCATCTTGATATCATTAAATCCGCAGCAATAGGAGTATAGTTTATGGGAGTAATTTTTTTATTGATATCGTTAAAATTTATAGTAAGACCGCATAATAGTATTTGAGGTATAATAATAAGAGGTATAAGAATATAGATTGCTGTTAACGATGAAAATATACTGGAAATGATCAGGCCTAAAATATTTGCAAAACAAGCAACACCAAATAGCACAAGAAAGGAGGCAAAAAACAAATCAGGTACTTGTAATACTTTATGTGATATAGATACAAACAATAAAACCTGAATTGAACCCAATAAAAACAAAACAGAAATTTTTGAAAACAGATAACTTATTTTACTTAAATTGATATAAGCCTCTCTCTTTAAAATTAACCGATCGCGGTTTATATCACTAGCACTTATTATCAGCCCTATGAAAATGGAGACAATTACGCTCATCATAACATAAACCGGATAGTTGTTGTTCTCATTAAAACTATAGACAAGTGCCGATTCATTTTCAATAAAATGAAAGTTTTTCGAGAAAACAGACAATATAACAGCCAAAAGAGGTGATGCGACAAATGCCAGGGTAAGAAATTGGAGGTTAGCAATTTTCGATAAAACATTCCTCCTGGTCATAATCAGAAATTGTTTCCATATCGAAGGTGGATAGTACTTATTGGAAGGTAAGGGTATTTTATCTTCCATTTTATAAAAATCGGAAGCACATTGTTGATATTTTTCGTACCATTTTTCAGGTTCTATCTTACGGCGTTTTGTATATTTTCCATAATCAACAAGTTTTTGCTCGATAATCTGAAAGATTCTTGAAGGTATTGAATCGCCTGAGATTTCCGATTTGTTAGTTTCGATATAATTGGCTTGTTCCTTAAAATATTTATATGAATCGATGGCATTTCCAAAATAAATCGGATATCCACCTTTATCAAGAACAAGTAACCTGTCAAGCTGCAGAAAAATGTCAAGAGAAGGTTGATGAATACTGATAATTACAATTTTTCCTTTCAGGGCTTGTTCTTTTAACAATTCAATAACATTTCCGGCATCCGTTGAAGATAGACCCGAGGTTGGCTCATCAACAATTAAAATATGGGGCTCGCGGATCATTTCTATTGCTATGTTCAATCGTTTTCTTTCTCCTCCGCTTATGTACTTCTTTAGTTTATCACCAATTTTTAAGTATTTAATATGCACCAATTCAAGGTCTATCAATATGTTGTCAACTTTTTCCCGTATTTGTTCATCTGCTAGATTGCCCATTATCAGTTTGGCGTTAATGTATAAGTTCTGATATACAGTAAGTTCCTCCATAAGAATAT
>JAHEEB010000071.1:0-9883 GCA_024640925.1 Bacteroidota bacterium
TTGGTTGGTTCGGTTAATGTAATGGAACCATTTACCGTGCAACCCGAAAAATCTGAAGCAGTAAAGTTGTAAACGCCAACGGACAGGTTATTAACTACAGTATCGTTCAACTCAGTCCCATTCATTGTGTATTCCAGGTCATGCCTGTCATATACATTATATCCAAATGCGGTTATACCTCCTTCGGGATACAGATAAACAGAACCTGTATGGTTTCCATGACAATCGATATTCCAACCTCCAACATATGTTTTGGCTGAATCGAGCATTACTAAACTGGGAGTTAGCTGTATAATAACAGTGTCGCTCAATCCGGGGCAACGTTCATTATTTAATCCATCGATAGTATATGGAACTACAATTACTAATACATGTTGTATGGTGTCTGAAAGGTTAACAAGGTGATCACTAATGGAGGTATTAATGGCCAGACCTGATATAGGTCCGTTGTAAGTGAAGCTAACTTCAGTAGGATTCACCGGTTCTATCTGATAACGGAATCTTAGGCCTTTAGTCGGTGTTGTTATGGTAGGCACTGTATTGCTGTTCAATTGAATAGGATCAAAGTTCAGGTTACTGCATATTGTATCAAGGTAATGATTGAATTGAACTCTGGCGGTTGGTTCTATCCAAATTCGAATAGTTGTATCGTTTGCAGAACCATTATTGCAATAAAAAGATCCTGTCCCCGGATTTAATATCTCAGGATGGAAAGTATAGTCGACCCACTGGGCAGCATTTGTCGGATTGATCAGGACATCTGTAAATGTTAATGCAGTTACATCGTTTGCTGTACGATATCCGGTTACCAACGGACTACCCGAAGCAGAAGTTATGTCATAAACCCATGTTCCTGTCGTGCTTGTATTCAGATTTGTAATTGTAAAATCAACGGTTCCTTTGTTACAAATAGTATCTTCTGATACAAATGCTGAAATGTTAGCTGTCGGGTTAATCCAAATCCGAATGGTTGTATCATTTCCTGTGCCGTTGTTGCAATAAGTTAAACCGGTTCTGGGATTCAGAATCTTTGGGTGGAAGGTATAATCAACCCATTGAACGCCATCGGTTGGGTTAACCAGTGCATCGGTAAATGTTAATGCAGTTACATCGCTTGCTGTACGATACCCGATTACCAACGGACTGCCCGAAGCAGAAGTTATGTCATAAACCCATGTACCTGTCGTGCTTGTATTCAGATTTGTAATTGTAAAATCAACGGTCCCTTCGTTACAAATGGTATCGTTTGAAACATTAACTGCTATTTTCGGTGAAGGATTAACAAATATTATAACAGTATCAGAAATTCCTGAACATTTTTCATTTTCTCCTATAGTTTCACGGGTATATGGTGTTACAATAAACCGAACAAGCTGAACTTGGTCAGTGCTATTGGAAATACTATCGGTTATTATACTACCTGTTCCCAATCCACTTGTTGGTCCTGAAATGACAGTTACTCCCGGAGGCGTTTCCACATTGTACCGGAAACGTACGGCACGTGTTGGTTTCGATGGGCTCCCCAGCCCTATATGAACCCTGGTTTCGTTACAAATAGTATCCTCCTGAACATTTAAAACGACTACCGGGGTTGGCTCTACCCAAATTATTGTTGTATCGTTTACGGGTGAACAGCTTGTTTTGAACATCCCTTTTGTAATCAGGTAAGGTTCGGCAACTATCCATACCAACTGGGCAGAATTCGATAAATTTGTCAGGGTATCACTTATTATATATCCTTTTTGCCTGTTAGTGGTATCGGAAGGATTTACAAAGCCAACATGAATACTGTCTGGGTTTTGTGGAACAATCTTATAATTAAACCGGAGTGCTTGTTTCGTATCAGAAATGCTATTAATTTCAACAGAAACCTGCTCTCCATTACAAATTGTATCACCAGAAGGTAATAAATTTACTGCCAGCGAAGGTTCAACCCAGAAAGTAATTGTTGTATCTTTAATGAAACAGGAGCTGTATGCAGTTATAGAAAATGTAATATCTACCCGCTGAACAGTATCACATGTATTGTATAATTGTTCCGATAAAGTGAAATCCTGTCCATGGAATGTTCCGTTACGATCGCCTAAAATACTGTCAGAAGCACTTATTGCCCATGAATAGGTTAACGAATCGACATTTCCATTAAGCGAAATAGTGTATAATTCTCCTGAACAGATCACTGTATCGATCATGGTAGCGATAAAGTCGGGTTTAATAAGATAATCTACCGTTATTATACTTGTATCCCTGTCAATATTGCCAGATGCATCTTCTACGGTGAGAACAACTTTGTGATAGCTTCCGATATCTGTGCAGCCAAAGGTTGTCCTATCAATCGATAAATTATCTATAGAACAGTTATCAAAACTTCCATTATCGACAGAATCAGCATCAATTATTGCCAGGCCCGTTTGCGGATCGAGAAGGAGGTGAAGGGTATCGTGGGCAATGGCAGAGGGGAAGATATTATCGATAGTGTTTACATTGAAAGAACAAGTAGCCGTATTGCCGTACTCATCGGTTACTGTTAAGGTCACAGCCGTTGTATCGCTAATTACGGTACCAATGGCGGGGCTTTGTGTTACAGTATATGGACTGCATTCGGTAATAGCTAAAGCAGCATCTGCAGTGTAATCGGGTAAAGTGAATTGACAAGAAGAGTTAAGGGTTACATTTTTATCTGTGGCACAGCTAGTGATTACCGGGTCTGTGTTATCGATAGTGTTTACATTGAAAGAGCAACTATCTACATTTCCATATGTATCACTCACAATTATAGTTACAAGAGTAGTGTCAGAAATTGTTGTACCTGCCACTGGATTTTGAGTCAAAGTAATTGCACTGCAATCGGTAATAGAAAGATTTGCATCGCTGGTATAATCGGGTAAGGTAAATTGACAGCTTGCATTTAGAGTGATATTTTTATCTAAAACACAGGAATTTATGACAGGATCCTCAAAATCCCCAATCACCACATCCAATGTGTCGCTCCAGGTACATCCAGTTGCCGTAATGATATCATGAACAATTAATACAGAATCAATACCACCAGTCCAATCAACTTTAACTTCATTCGTATTAATACCTGAGATTATTGAACCACCGGAAATTTCCCAGGAATAAGTATGCCCGCTAATGGAAGGGGTATTATATGTTTCATTAGTAGTACCCGCACAAACTGTATCATTTCCGGATATAGCCGGCTCAGGTCTTTGATTTACTGTTACCAAATAATTAATGGATGTTCCATTGCAACCACCAAACGTTTCCGTCATGCTAATGGTATAGGGCGAGGTATTTGTCCAGATTACATTTGTGCTGTTTGTTGTATCAGGCATTGCTGTTCCACCAGTAACATTCCAATTGTATGTATGTGAAGCTTTGGCTGGTGTGGAATAAGCAACAGGTGAGCCAGCACATAAATCTGTAAAATCATAGATTGAATAAGGCGATTCGGCACTAACAGAATAAAATCCGGCAGGATTATTCTGATTGGCATATTCTGTAGCAATCCAACCCGGAGAACGAACAACCGATGAAACACGTGCTTCTTCTATTATTCCTCTGAATTTATAGTTCAAATCATAGGATTGACAACCAAACATTAATGAAGTATCTGAGTTATCAAGAGTTTGTGCTGTCATAGCAGTTCTGTCAGAAGAACCATTCACAAAAGTTCTTATAAAATCACTTAGATCAGAATAAACTCCATTCACATAATACCAATTTCCTGCAGAAAGAACAGTGCCTCCAGCTACACTTCTATTTGAAACTTGGCTCATTCTGATTTCCATTTCCGTTTTTCCTGTAGAATATACACCAAGTTTATAGCCACCAACCAATGCCTCCTGATTGCTTAAAATCTTCATATCAGAACCAATCGAGCTAGGATTAATCCAGGCTGATACTGTAACCTCACCTTTCAGACTATGGTTAGCCGGCATTACTTGAATATATTCACTTCCGGTAAAACTTCTTCCATTTAAAATTTTACCTGCAATGGAAGTTGTTGAATGATTTGTACCGTTGTGAGCATTTACAGTAACATCGGAAAGCAAATCGTGCCAAACGCCTTTATAGGTTGATTCCCAAACTGAGGCAACAGATGGATCAGTAGTAATCTGTGGGTTCCCATATAACATGTGAATAGTTGAATTCACGGTTGTAGATAACCTGGGAATACGAACCCATGCTATAAAAACTCCATTTGTACGGTCGGCATATTGAATCTGGTGGTCGAGAAGATTATTATCAGCATCGGTAAAAATAATATCGTACATATTTGCATTCTGTACTTTACCTGATGCAGTGTTTAAATCTATATCGTTTAGCTTAATCAATATCGGGAAATTCGATAAATCTTCAGAACCAGAAACATTATTATGATCAATAGCAATATTTTTTTGGTAGGCATAACCAAAGGCAGCTGCCGGCCGAAGTATTTGCAAAAAGCCTTTTGAAGATAGAATCGAACCATTATTGTCGGAAACACGGCAATAATAGGCTGCTTCATCATAAAGTGATACAGAATTAAGGGTTAAGGTATTTCCTGTTGCTCCGGAAACAGCCACTCCGTTTTTATACCACTGATAAGTAATAGTTCCCGTACCTGTTGCCGAAACAGAGAAATTAACTGTACTTCCATTACAACCTGACTGATCAGCAGGTTGGGCGATAATGTTTATTGAAGCCTCAGAACCTATCCCTGCTGCAAAATAAGTACCATATGAACCAGGAGTATTATTAATTCCATTTAAGTTTTGCCGGTTCAGAATAGTCCCTGTTGCATTGTTATGAGTTCCATCGAGCAACCATGCAGAAGTGGAAGTCAACCTTTTAATAATGCGGTCGGATGAACTTAAGCCGATTGGGTTATTAAACCCCACGGCATCGAATGAAGTATTGTAATTATTTGTAACCAGTCCATTTCGAGCCAGAGCTGTCCAATACCCATTTGTGAAATAAGTGCGCACCTCCGTGCCATTTTCTTCATATAAGGGTAATCCTGAACACCAAGGTGAGGTAGGAAAGTATTTTACACGAAGACTGCCAGCTGCTAAATCGGTAAAATTAAAAGTTGCCCCATGTGTATTCGAAGCATCGCCCACAGGGAAAAAATAATCTGAACCCGAAGTGCCAATGGCCCTTTCAAAATAACCGATAACTGTTCCCGAGGTATAAACAAGAGAAAGTGTTGGAGAATCATCTGTAACCCTTAGAACATAAGAACTGGTACTAATATTTCCCTGCTTCATTTCAAGATACTTGGCAGAAACACTATCGTTCAGTGTAATGCCATTGCTGTTATTCAGTATAAATGTTTCAAAAACTTCCTCGCTGGTTGCTGCCGTTATTGTTTGTGTGCCAGTTCCGGAAAAGGTAACAGTAGTTCCGGATTCATCGAATCCATCGGAAGTATTATTGTTTATCCAATCGCCTTTCAGGTCAACGCCAAAAGGATCAAAAACGGCAGAACCATTTATTGTTAAATCGCCATGAATTATAATATCATTTATTCCTGAAACAGTTTTTGTCCCAGTGGTTTCAATCAATAAATTGCCATATTCCGGGTCAGATGAAACGGTTTGGCTTCCCTGGGTAATGTATTTTACCGAGCTGCTTGGAACAAAAGAATAGTTGCTAAAAGAGGGCATTTGAACATTTATTGCACTTGAAGCCGACCCCAATGTTAAAATATTATCTGCCGCAATATCAAATGTGCCAGATGTTCCTGGTCCCGTAATGCTATATTGTTCGGTAGCCAAAGTGGTATTCGTTGCACCATTTATCGAAAGATTACCTGTAATTGTAATGTTATTTGCTAACGATTTAGTCCCAGATGTAGCAATAGTCAAATCGGCATATGTTGGAGTATTAGAAATTGTTTGTGTGGAATTGTTCTGATATCTCACCGTACTTCCTGAAGCCAGGGAAATATGCCCATTGGTAAAAGCTGTAGGAAAGAGAATATTATTAGAACTTGTAGGATCACCAATACCCAACGTTGTATTGGCAGACATGGAAAAATTAAATGTTATGTTTCCGGTTATTTGCTGGTAAACATCAAGCGTTCCGGAAGAAATCGTTAAAGAATTACTCGCAGTTATCGTTCTTTGCAGAGTAACTGTATTACCTGCCCCAGGATCAATTACTAATGGACCATTAAAAGTAATAGCACCTGTTCCGGAAATATCCTGAGAATGGGTGGTAAAGGAATTGGTGCCGGTTCCGGAGATAAATGTACCATTGTTGGAAAAGCCTCCCTGGAATTCGATAGAAGCATTAATTGAATTGTTCCAGGTTCCATTATTTGTAACAAGTCCTTTAAAAATCTTTGCACCTGTTCCATCTGTATCGAAATACAATATTTTACCAGAACCAATGTTCGTTGTCCCCTCAATAGTTAACTTAGAATTTCTTATAACAGAAGTATCAGATACAAAACAATTACCAAAAACATGTAATAATCCATTACCCGATATATTTGCATAAACCCTACCATATGATAAGGTTAAATCTCCAGTGACATCCAGTGTAAAATTTCCATCAAATCTCAACCTGGCATTCGTGCCGGTATTATTGTAAGGATTACTTCCAGATAAGACCAAAGAACCAATAATATTCGGAATAGTAATATTTACAGAAATCCTGTTCCCAGATCTAATAGTAACAACTCCTGTTCCAGAGCTTTGACCAGGATAAGTACCGTTTGATGACCAACTGGAACCATTATAATATTGCCATTGAGTGGGATCCGTCCAGTTGCCAGTACCATTACTTCTATAATCCCCAACCGATTGCGAATATGAGAATAAACCAGATGAAAGTAATACCAATAACAAAACTCCCCTTACCCAGTTCTTCCTGTGAGGAAGTGAGAAAAGTGGAATACTATTTCTTAACCTATATGTTCTTTTCCTTTTCAGCTAGATTCTATTTAGGTTAATAACTTATGGTCCGGCATCAAACCAAAAAACGCACTCATTATAAAAGATCAACGGCAAATATATAAAACCTTAAATATTTGTCAGTTAATCTATATCCTTTTCTACGGCACTTTTTGGCGAAAGTTCTAAAAAAGTTGCTATAATTTACTTATTTGAAGACAGATGTGTTTTTTATTAAATGAATGATAACTTTTTAGGGACGAAATTGATATACTTTCCCCGAAAAGCCGGTAATGTGCAAGAGTTGTAATGCCATCCAAGGATAATGCCCGACAACTTTGAAAAAGCAGAAGGATGGAAGTTAATAGTATTTTCTAAAAGAATATCTCAAAAAAGTTGCTGGTTTATATAAGTCAAATTGCTAATTTGCGTTTCGTATTGATATTCTGTGTTTTAGGTTCAATCTAATTTTTTCAGGCTTAAATAATGAATGGTATTATTTAAAAAGTGATACGTACCTGATGTTATCCTTTTGTATGTTTACTTCGTAAAAGTTTGTATTTTATTAATAACTTTTATCGATTTAAATGAGAAAAAATATCTATATCCTGTTTGTTGTGTTCTTCGCTTTTATGTCGTTAACAGCAAGTTCACAGAGGCAAATGGAGAATTTGGATAGAGGGCTGGTAGCCATTCGTACAGGTTCGAATAATGTGTTTCTAAGCTGGCGCTTAGCTGGGAATGATCCCGATTCAATTCAGTTTAATATTTATTGCAACAACAAACGAATTAATGAAACTCCTGTTCGGTTAACCAATTACAATCATGCTGTTTCTTCCGATAGTTCATACTATATTAAACCTGTAGTAAATGGGATTGAACTTGAACAGTCAGAAAAGGTAAGTGTTTGGTCTCAAAACTATCTCGATATTCCATTGCACGTTCCCGCTGGCGGTCTAACTCCCACCGGTATTACATATACATACAGTCCGAATGATGCCAGTGTTGGTGACCTTGATGGTGACGGTGAGTACGAAATTGTTCTCAAGTGGGATCCAAGTAATTCCCAGGATAATGCGAACAATGGGTATACCGGTAATGTTTATCTCGATGCTTATAAACTGGATGGAACTTTCCTCTGGAGGATTGATTTAGGAGTTAATATTCGTGCGGGTGCTCATTACACACAATTTATGGTTTACGATTTAGATGGCGACGGAAAATCGGAGATAGCCTGTAAAACGGCACCTGGCACTAAAGACAATAGCGGCAATTACCTTGCGAGTGGTCCGGCTGCTACTGATTACGATACCATTGACTATAGAAATACAGCAGGACGCATTCTTACAGGTCCCGAATACCTGACAATTTTTAACGGGGAAACTGGTTTGGAAATGAATACTGTTAATTATGATCCGCCACGGGGAACATTCAATTGGGGCGATAATTATGGTAATCGTGTTGACCGGTTTCTGGCTTGTATTGCTTATCTCGATGGCATTCACCCCAGCCTGGTAATGTGCCGTGGTTATTACACACGAGCTGTACTTGCTGCATGGGACTGGAATGGGACTACTTTAGCAAAACGCTGGGTTTTCGACAGTAATAAAGGGTATTCAGGCTATGCCGGTCAAGGTAACCACAGTTTAAGCGTAGCCGATGTCGATGGTGATGGAAAAGATGAAATAATTTATGGCTCGTGTACAATTGATGATAATGGCTCGGGACTTTATAATACCCTGTTAGGTCATGGCGATGCATTGCATGTCTCAGACTTTGATCCCGAAAGACCGGGGCTGGAAGTGTTTGCACCGCATGAAAACAAAAAAGATGGAGTTACTTTCCGCGATGCCTCCACCGGTGCTATAATCTGGCAAAAGCCGAACGCAAATGATGTTGGAAGAGGTTTGGCCGCTGATGTAGTTGCAGGCAATAACGGAGCTGAATTTTGGGCGGCCAGCAGTCTGGGAATGTACGATAAAAACGGAAACATTGTTGGCACTATACCTTCAATTAACCATGCTATCTGGTGGGACGGAGACGATTTGCGCGAGCTTTTGAATGGGATTGAAATTACTAAGTATGGGGTAGGTGCCATTTTAACAGCAACCAATTGTAGTTCGGATAATGGAACGAAATCTAATCCCAGTTTACAGGCCGATATACTGGGCGACTGGCGCGAAGAGGTTATTTTCAGAACCAGCGATAACCAGAAATTAAGAATTTTTAGCACTACATTTCTTACTTCACGCAGGATGTACACGCTTATGCACGATCCGGTTTACCGTTTAGGTATAGCATGGCAGAATGTTGCTTATAATCAGCCTCCACATACTGGCTTTTTTCTGGGCGATGGAATGCAGGATCCTCCAAAATCTTCCATATCAAATGGAAGCATGGTTTGGAACGCAACAAATGGAACATGGGATATTAACGGATCAAAAAACTGGCTGCTGAATAACCATGATACAGCCTATCAGAACAGTACCCATGTTATTTTTGGGCTTTCTGAAAGCACAGAAAATTCTATTACTATTGCTGAGAATATCATGCCTGCAGGAGTTTTTATTAACTCCCCCGATAATTATGTATTTGCAGGGATTGGTGAAATTAGCGGTTCTTCAGAACTCGATAAGGCAGGTTCAGGAAATCTGGTAATTGAAAACAAAAATACCTATACTGGCCCATCCCGGTTATGGGATGGAACGCTCACAATAAACGGCGAAATTTCATCCAGCGAATTTTTTGCTTATAAACATACCATTTTAAATGGAACCGGGAAATTAGGCGGAGGATTAAATCTGTATAGTTTATCAAAACTTATGCCCGGAAATGCAGACAATCCTTCCGATACTTTTTTCATTGGCAGGAAACTTTTTGTCTCTACAGGTTCTATAATCTGTTTCGATCTGTCTGATGATACTTCCGGCACTATAAAAGCAAATGACTTTATTTCTCTTGATGGAGATTTAATAATTGACGGAAATCCTGTTTTT
>JAHEEB010000071.1:9893-10349 GCA_024640925.1 Bacteroidota bacterium
GTATACTGGCTCATTATCAGGCGATATTAATAACATAACGATAGAAATTAAGGGTGCATACTACAAATTAGTTCAGGAGAACAATGCGCTCTATTTAAAAATTACCTTGCCAAGAACACCGGAACTTATTACCTGGAAAGGAGGATTAAATGATAATGCATGGGATTTGCTTCTGACTAAGAACTGGATGTTAGGTTCTGATTCCTCAATTTTTATAGGAAACGATTCGGTTATTTTTAATGATTTAGCATCAACAAACACGGTTACTATTGCTGATGAAGTTAATCCAGCTGATCTGGTTGTAAATTCTTCAATGAATTACACTTTTACCGGCAATGGGGCTATTATTGGCAAAACAAGACTTTCAAAGACTGGAACTGGAATTCTTACAATAAACAATTCAAACGCATATTCTGGCGGAACGCTGGTAGAAAATGGAACCCTTATTGTTACAAA
>JAHEEB010000603.1 GCA_024640925.1 Bacteroidota bacterium
CCTCCATGTCAATTGATCAAAATTCATATCAACCTTATGATATGAATCAAAATATGGCCCCAATGAGGAATAGTTATCTGTTTTTAGCAAAGTCAATTCCCGGTTGGCTGTTCTAAAAGAGAAAAATAAATCGGGATGATAAATACTATCGTGTCTTAATTTTATTGTTATACTGGTTCGATCACTTGAAACCCTGTCGGGCTTAAAACCAAAAAACAGCGATGTGGCTTCGAGTACAAGGGTATCCTGTCTAAAAATATATAAATGTGCAGGATTTTCGCGGGTACCTGTACCAACTAGTTTAATTCCCTGCATGGACAGACCGCCAGCGTAATTTATATTTTCGTAGAGATTGTCGATTTTAAAAGTCTTGGTGTAAGAGTAAAATTTCGGAAAAGTGGCATCATCTGGTTCTTTAATATGTTTTACCTGGTCTTCCAACTCTCCATCAAGGGGTTTATCGAAATAGTTATTATTTGTAAAAGACACATTTTGTGCAGCATATTCTGCCTTAGTAAGATTAATTTTATAATCCTTCAACGTTGCCGAAACCTGCTCTCTGCTAAATCCGGCCCTTTCCCAGGTAACCAGACCACCTTGCCCATCCCATCTATTACTTACGGGATAAACTCTTCCCTTTGTATTAAATAGTTTTATGCTGTCTTTTAAAACGAAACAAGTCAAATCTGTATTCTGAAAATCAATAAACAAACCACTGTCAGAGGCAACAGTATATTGTAATGATGAAGCTTTCCATGTCTTAGAAGAAGATTGATAGATAATATTTTCGTTATAGAAATAATAAGAGAATTCTAGCAAATCATTCATTACTCCAAGAGTCGTTTTTCTATTATCAAGGTAAAAATTAATACCAGCAACCCAATTCATATAATTTTGTTGCGAAATGGGCTTTTCCTTAATCACCATCATACTTTTCATCATATTGATAAAATGAGGATAAGGTCTGGCTTTCTTTTTTTCAAGCTTTTGGCTAAACTTAATTATATCGTCCTTTTCCTGAGTTGTAAAAACACTATCGTTCCAATTCTGAATAAACTTTTCAAGAACAAGCCCCTGTTCCTCCGATAAGTTTTGCATATAATCCCTTAGTTCTGATATATAAAGTTTCGGATCGCCAGTAAATTTATTTGCAACAATTGTAAACAGAGTAAAACTGAATAACAGAAGACTGCCTGTTAGAATATAAAAAACTCTCATGCCCGGGAAATTTAGTGGTTGATCTGGTGAATTTAAGTTAAAAAAGGCTAAAAGCAAAACAAAGAACCGGAATTAGCATATGTGAAATTAACACATTAAACCTGCTTTTTAAGTTCAATCATTTGCCAGTTCCCTTTTGATTGAATCTGAACACTGCTAAAACCCAAACCATTAAAGGTTTTTAGAACAACAGGGATATCCTCTTCAAGTATTCCACTGAGCAGGAGGGTTCCGTTTTCTTTTAAATGATTAGAATATGACTGGCTTTGTTGGATCAATATATTCCTGTTTATATTAGCTAGCAGGACATCGAAACTTTTATCAGGTATTGACTCTTCACCCCCCTCTATTATATGCATTTTCACTTTGTTTCTCTCCATATTTTCAAGGGTATTTTCGTAAGCCCACTTATCAATATCTATAGCAACTATTTCTTTGGCCCCCATCTTCGATGCCAGAATAGCAAGCAAACCCGTTCCACAACCCATGTCCAGAACAGCTTTATTAGCAAAATCCATTTTAAGCATAGCTGATACCATAAGACTTGTTGTTTCATGATGACCTGTTCCGAAGGACATCTTCGGTTCAATGTTTATAACATATTTAAAGTTTTTAAATTCAGGATGAAAAGGAGCCCGAATTGCACAAAGATTATCAACAATAACAGGATCAAAGTTTTTCTCCCACTCCTGGTTCCAGTTCTTTTCTTCAATTTCCTCTTCACTTTCAATCTCAACCTTCTGTATGATATTATCCGTCTTTAACAAATTTTCCAACTCTTTCCTGTTATATTGTTCTACGGGAATATAAGCAATTACGCTTCCTTCAAGTTCAGTTATCCCTTCGAAACTAAGACTGTCAAGTAAAGCAATCATAATTTCTTTATTATCATCTGACAAATCCTTAAATCGTATTGTTACTCCTAAATATTTCATAGCTGTTAAATAAATATTGTGGCGAAATTAAAAGAAAACACCATTTATAATCTATAAATATTCTATTTCTTGGTTTTCAACCAAGTCTGAAAAATCTTAAAAACTCATAAAATTTCTTAAATTAATCAATAATCCAACAGACAAAATATGATTCAAAAGAATCAGCTCATCAAATACCCCACACAAATTTAAAGACTAACTTACTGATTCCCTGTGGATTTTTAAATTTGAATAATTTATCTATCTTTGTACCGCCAATAATTAGATTTGTTTGACATGTCTTTGATATTTAAGTTGTTGCTGATTTTTACAGCATATTTAATTGGATCAATATCGTCTTCCGTTTGGATAGGAAGATACTTTTATGGTGTTGATGTAAGAGATCATGGTAGCGGAAACGCAGGTTTCACAAATACCGTAAGGGTCTTGGGTTGGAAAGCAGGATTACCTGTATTCTTAATCGATATTCTAAAAGGTTTTATTGCTGTCAGCCTTGTAAGGGTGAATGTTAATTATATTCCCGGGACCGTTGATTTTATTAATTTCCAACTTATTCTGGGCGCTGCTGTAGTATTAGGTCACATTTTTCCTATATTCTTTGGTTTTAGAGGTGGTAAAGGAGTTGCAACCCTGCTTGGTTTATTACTTGCCATTCAGCCACAAGTCACATTAATTTGTCTCGCTGTTTTTGTAGTTGTATTCATTACTACACGATATGTATCTCTTAGTTCAATAATTGCAGGTATAGCCTTTCCTATTCTGAATCTTTTTGTTTTTCATACATCTGCTTTATCACTTATTATTTTTTCAATGATCGTTTCTATTCTTTTGTTATTAACTCATCAGAAGAACATTGAAAGGTTACTGAATAAAGAAGAATCGAGGGCTAAAATAATCAAGAAAAGATCCCGTCATCAATAAATTTTGGATGCTGTGATTTATTGAATCATTATTAGAGTTGAAGTAACTGATAGTACAATTTTTTTTAAAAAAATAAAAAGTAATTTCCTAATCGGCTTTCAGGAACTTTTTTGTAAGTATATCCAATAACTGCTCTTCAGTAACTGCTGAAACAAGCTCCCCATTTTCAGCAATAGAAACTTCTCCACGTTCTTCTGAAATAATAATCACAAATGCATCTGTATTCTCACTGATTCCCAATCCGGCCCTATGTCTCATTCCATAGTTTGCAGGCACTTCTGTTTTGTTAGTAAAAGGCAATATGCAGCGTGCAGCAGCAATCCTGTTATTAGCAATAATTACAGCTCCATCGTGAAGAGGACCATTTTTCATAAATATACTCTCCAGCATACGACTGGTAATTGCCGAATTAACAGGTTCGGCCGCTTCGATATACAGGTTGAGCGAGGATCCTCTGGAAATAACAATTAATGCCCCTGTATATGTTTTTGCCATATTCACAACAGCTTTGTGAACAGAGTCAATATTTTTCTTTTGTCGATCAATTGGAGCATTTCCACCTAAAAAATTATCAAAAGAAAAATTGATATGAGGGAAATATCTCGAACCCAAAAAGACCAATAACCTTCTTATTTCCTGTTGAAAGAGGATAATCAAAGCTATTGCCCCTCCACCAATCAATGCACCCAATATTGAAGACAGAAGCTTCATTTCAAGCAAGTCTACAATAAAATAAAGAGAAACTATACCAATAATGCCGATAAAAATGCTGAAAGCTGCAGTCCCTTTTATAAGGAAGTATACTTTG
>JAHEEB010000604.1:0-3427 GCA_024640925.1 Bacteroidota bacterium
TTTGGCCGGCCACGTGCCAGTGAAGCTTTTGCTCTTGGTTGAGCTTTACCAAGTGTTGACTTAAATACATCGGAGGAATCGATTGTTGTAACCATTCCGGTAAGAGTTGATTGTCCCCTCAATAATGGTTTGGGAGTAACAACAATAAATATATTTGAAACAGGAGTTTGCTGAATTATTTCAAATTTCGCAGCATCGATCCATCTGCCTACAGCCGGGCAATATACTGGCAAATAATTCTGAATATCTGTAACATCTGGTTCGAATTTTAAAATATACCTGCCGTAAGGTACATCTTTGAAAATAAAACTTCCATCATTGGTAACTGAAACAGAGTCAGCAACAGGAGAGCGATGATAATAGCTGTATCCAAAGAGTTTTACTATTCCCAGGCCTATTTCGTTTCCGTATGAATCCATTACCTTTCCTGAAAGGGTTGTTACCGGACCATATTTTGCAATAAATATCCCCGATGTTTTCTGATTTCCAAGATTGAAGGTATCTAAACTTGAATTTTTTCCACTAAAAGTTCCAGCTATATACAAATTGCCAAAAGCATCGGTACCAAAGTTGCTAAAAACAATGTAATTCAAAGATTCTAAATTGTTCTGATGTTTAAAAAATGACGATACTTCACCGCTATTGTTGATTTTAATAAAACATTCGACACCATCGGAATTAGTGCTGGCCACTGTATCGGAACCTAAAGAAAATAAGCTTGTAGCATAGACCCTCGTATAAATATTTCCTTTTCTATCAATTGCTGTTCCAGACAAATAGTTATCAGTATAACTTTTGGAACGAATTTCCCATTTGCTTTTGCCGGAATTTTTATCGAGAGTTGTAAAAATAAGGTTATTGTACCCATTATTTCCCTGACAGGCAAGAACAACATCCTGGTTTTCATTAAAGCCTATCTGTGTACCCGGTGAAAAAAGAGTAGAAGTTGTTATCTGCTTCACCCAACTGAAAGAACCATCAGACTTGATTTTAGAAACCAATAGATTATAATTCGCGTTGGCCGTTATGGCGGTTCCATTTACAACAAGTGTTGTTGAATTATAATAACAGGAGAAAATCGCATTTCCTTCAGTATCTGATACAATTTGTGTTGCATCAATATTATTATTCCCTTCAAAAGGAACTGCCCATTGAGCTCCGTTTTCATCGAAATAGGCAACAAAGGAATTTTTTACACCTTTCGATTTAAGATTGCTCTTACCCAAAACAAATGTACGTTGTGAATAATAAAACCCGGTCATATAAACACCGCCATTATTGGTAAGACAAATATCAACCACTTCGATACTACCTGTTGAATCAGTTTTATAATCACAAGTTTTTGCCCACAATATATCACCTTCCGAAGAATATTTTGTCAGATAAAAGGAGCTTCCACCTGTATTTTCTGGTATGACAGATGTACCAAAAGTTAATGAAGTCCCGTAAAATACCCCGGTTGCATAAACATTTCCGGTTTCATCCATTTCAATATCCTGTCCGAACATATATCCTTTAAGTACCTGTTGCGGACTATAATCGACCCACATAAGGTAACCCATGGAGTTAAACTTTGCCACACAACTATAATCCAGAGTGGAATCAAGTTCAAATATATGGTTAGCAACATTTAACACTTTGGTGTTTATAGCTCTGAATTGAATAGCAAGTTCACCTTTCTCATTTATACAAAAACCATCATAATAAATGAAATCATAAGAACTTGTTCCGCGTATGGAATGTAACCATAATTTTTTGCCAACAGGAGAAGTCTTAAGGATAAATATATTCCCGGTTTCTCCAATTTCCGGACCGGTTAAATTTTCGTCCTGAAAAGAGAAAGATTGACCATATTCTCCGACTACATAAAAATTACCAAGACTATCTGTAACCGATTTATAAAAATCAGCGTCTGATCCAACTTCAGCATATTTAAATATGTTATCCTGAGCATGAACGACTATACTATAAAAGGAAATGACAAGTATTGCAAGAAAAATCTTTTTCATAGACTCTACATTTATTAAAGCCATACAAGATACAAAAAAACTTAAAAATAACGATCTCTATATCATTATCCGTTTTTTTTGAACCTGCCGGATGTATCTAACCTATCCAACTATCGATTTTGTTCCTGCAAGTTGTAAATGACAAATCCAACTATCGATTTTGTTCCTGCAAGTTGTAAATGACAAATCCAACTATCGATTTTGTTCCTGCAAGTTGTAAATGACAAATCCAACTATGGATTTTGTTCACTGCAAGTTGTAAATGAATAAATCATCGAACAGTTTTTATATTTTCAGCTTGCAGGGAACGAATTCAACCTTGGATTTTGTTCCTTACACGTTGTAAATGACAAAATCCAACTATGGATTTCTGCAACAACGCTGGCAGGTCTGATGACGCTGCCAGGTTGAGTTGTAAATGACAAATCAGAATAAATAGACTAATTCACGAATGAAAGATGAGGAATTAAGGTTAAAGAAAAACTGCTAAAAAATTTCGGCAAAGCCGAAACATTCGTACTATTCTTATACAGTAAAGGAAAACTTATTCGTGCATTAGTGGCTAAAGAAATCGTGTCCAAGACATTTAAATGTAAACCCGAATCTACGATCCTGGCTTAGCCAAGTCTGGTTAGCTATGTTTGGTTCTACTTTTCATAATGAAATGGAAAGCGGGTTTAATAATACCCATTACATTTCCATTTTTTTTCTTGTGTATAGGTACAACGATTTACTCCCGGTGCTGTATAAGTAAAAGTTAGAGAAAAACTATCTTTCAAATTAGAAACAGTATATTCTAAACTTTGGATATTATCATCTGCCGGGATTGCCTTCATATAGTCAGGAACAAGGAATGAAAGAGAGTCAGGATAAACAGTATTTTCTTTGTAACAGGAATCAAGGGCAATAATTATTGTATTGCAGATTTTATAACCTTTTTCTGCCTTTTTGCCTTCACCTGGTTTATCAAAACAACCAAATAAAGCAATTAAAATAAATGCCAAGGGTATGAACAGGGATGTCGTTGTTTTTTTCATCGTATGCAAATTGCAAATTAACTGATTTTTAACCTTGAGTTGAAAGTTTGTTTATATCTTAATCCCCATTACAAGTATATCATCAATCTGTTCGGTATTTCCCTTCCAGTTTTCAATTGTATCATCAAGAATTTGCTTTTGTTCGTCGGTTGGTTTGACTGATATTTCGCATAACAGAGATCTCAATCTTGCCATCATGAATTTTTTTTCATCAGGACCTCCGAATTGATCGGCATATCCATCGGAGAACATGTATAAACAATCGCCTTTTTGAATTTGAACATCGGTATCAGTAAAAGGCATAACCGCACCATATTGAAAACCAACGGGCATTTTGTCGGGTTTAATTATTATAGTTTCTTTATTCCTGACAATTATCAG
>JAHEEB010000604.1:3437-3880 GCA_024640925.1 Bacteroidota bacterium
GATTAAACGCACCGGCAAACTGAACATTCAAGCTCATATAATCAATAATACACAACGAAATATCCATACCTTCGCGTGTTTCGTCCTTTTTAACTGTGTGAGATAAAGTATTTATAATATGTTCACGCAGTACATCAAGAATCTGTCCGGCACTTGCCGTATCATATTTCTTGGTAATTTCGTTCAGAATTGAAACACCGAGCATGCTCATAAAGGCTCCAGGTACTCCGTGACCGGTACAATCGGCAACAATAACCATAACCTTATTATTATGGCTGGAAATCCAGTAAAAGTCGCCCGACACAATATCTCTTGGTTTATAAAGAATAAAATAATCGTTTAAAAGTGGCTGTATCGTTTGATCTTTAGGTAAAATTGCCGATTGGATCCGTCTTGCATAAATAATGCTATCCGTTATTTCTTCTTTTTGCCGGGCTATCTCA
>JAHEEB010000072.1:0-1889 GCA_024640925.1 Bacteroidota bacterium
CTCATCGGATGAAAGTTTGTTTGTTTCATTGTCTTCCTTCAATTCCTCAATCTTCTGATCATCGCCTCCGGTATTTTTGTATTCATCCACACCCATTACTTCACCATCACGGGTTACCACATATTCTTCTCCATTTTCACCCTGAATCAGCGTTCTGCTTAAATCATCTACATTATCGTGAATTAAGGTCTCATGAACATTCCCGTTCTCATCTATGGTAACAGCCATAACCGAATCGCCTGAATTCACATATATCGATGTTACAGGTATGTTTATGGCTAATGTATCGCTAATAGTAGTATTAACTGTTAATTCATTTATAGCATCTGCCAGGTTATTTAAATAGTCTATGGTTGCATCTACGTCAACCAGGAATTGCGGATTGTACACACTTTCGAAATCCATGTTTACAATAACATTATCGGTATTTACCTGCAAATCCCAGTATTCGCATACAAACTTCATTTTCCATATTTCCGCCCAAAACAGAAATATGCCTTTATAGGTTCCATTGCCAACTGGTTCAACTGACTTTAAAATAAACCTTGTTGTTCCTGTCTTATTTACTAAAGTATCTCCTGCTTTTAAATCATCTCTGAGATTGAAATTTGATATTTCAGTATCAGGAATTGAATCATTGCATCCGCAACCAGGACAGCTTGCAGAATCATACAGGGGTTTTGGTTCCGGAATTTTCAAAGATTTCCATTGCGTAAAATCACTGGTGTTCGAAGCATCTCCATCGCATACTGACTGAACACGGAGTTGGTAGGTTGTGCCATAATTCAGATCATAGAACTCTGCTTTGTTTTCATACGTTTCACTTTTCGAATACCACCCTGTAAGAGGATTTCGCATTTCCACATTAAATGAAGTATGCCTTTCATCAGGTGTCCAGCTATATATTCCGGTTGTTCCCTTATAAGATGAAGATAAGTCTGAAACGGAATCGCACTGGCACTTATAAGTAAAGGTTCTTACTTCGCTATGTCCATCCTGTTCAAAAGGAACAAATCCCGAAACATCTGATGCTGTAACACGCCATGCATATTGCATTCCGGGTTCCATTAAAAGAGCGTCAGTGTATAATGTATAAGTGGTATTGAAAGTGGTATATTCATGAAATACAGGAATAGAGGCAGCTACTGTATATGCAGGAATTCCGGCAATACGCATCTCCCACATCTCAAATTTATATTGAATAGAACCAGTGGATACAGGACTTCCTACATTGCTTGGCAACCAGGTAAATATTAAGGGCATACCTTTATACTGGCCTAATTGTGTATTGTCCAAAGGTAATTTCAAAACAGGTGGTTTACCGACAGCTATCCATGCTGTGGTTGTTCCAAGATTAGAAATTAGTTTGTTTGTTTGAAAGTGCAAAACTTCTATCGTAAACTTATAAAAGCCTTCGGGTAACTGACCAGTTTGTTTATAGGTTTCCTTACTATATCCTTTAAAAATCAGGTTATCAATATTAAAATAATCAACCAGGTCTTCTCCAAATAAAACAGTTGTTGTTCCCCCATCCAGGTATATGGGTGTAGTGTTTGTGGTTATTGGGTTTTCGATTAAAATGCCAGCTGTTTCCATTGAAATCCGAAGTTTTACCGGTATGTTGGAAACTTCCAAATCTTTCACCGTGAGCATAACCATAAGGTTTTGCGACCCAAACTTGCAGTAATCGCTTAATTTTAGTGAATAAGGAGGAATAAGGGTCGGCGTAACATAAATCGGATAATTTTCCTGGGAAAAAACCAATGAGATTGCCACCTGAAAGATGAGATATGTAATTGTTAATCGTTTGAGCATAAGCGTAATGTAAGTTGTTTTTTTGGTTATGGGTTGGTTTTTTAGTTATGGGTTATGAGTTATGAGTTATGGGT
>JAHEEB010000072.1:1899-10343 GCA_024640925.1 Bacteroidota bacterium
GCATTTTAAGTAGTGAATTTGCTTTATCTGTAAGGGTTATATATTCTTCTTTATTTATAAATTTTGTCTCATTTAGCAATTCAAGCCAAAAAATAGTTTCATCGCACTCCTTCTGTGCAATTCCAAGTTTATGAATAAAATCTGCTTTACTTTCTGCATTCTGTGATTCACGAACAAGAGCACCAACAGCCGTTCCACTACGCAATATCTGTTTGCTCAGAACAAACTCTTTGTTTACTTCTATATATTTTTTGTAAAAATTTACAATCATTACTGCAAATTCAAAACTCAGTCTCACAAGAGCTCCTTTTCTTTCTTCCATATTTTATTCACTTATAACTCATCCCTCATAACTAATCATCCATCACTCATCACATAATCCATAACCCATCACTCATAACTAATCACCCGTCCCCCATCCCTTATAATTATTGTATAACCATCTTTACTTGTTTTCGTTCCGTTCCTGCGCTCAGTATGATGATGTATACTCCTGATGGTAAATCAGTCAGGCTATAATCGAGTGTATAATCTTTTAATCCGTATTCGAATCGGTCATTTATTATTTCTCCATAATTTACACTGAAAATAACCAGTTCTATGTCTGCATTTTCTCTGAGACCAACATTGGCTGTGAATGTACCCTCATTCGGATTAGGTGATATTACAAATGAGCTTATAAGAGGATCTTTATATCCATAAAAATAATCATCAACCGAATCATTTTCATATTCAATTTCAACCTGTTTTATGGCTTCTGATACACAACCGCCCGAATATGCCCTCAGTTTCACATTAAAAATTCCTGCATCGCTGTTCGCTAGCTGTAAAACATAACTAGCAGCAAAGACGTCTGTGACATCAGTGAATGCTTCATGGTCAAATTCCCAAGTCAAACTGTCAAGTTCCATGTTCGAAAGCTCAAATATATAAAGGGTATCTCCATAGTTTGCAGCTGAGGTCATCAGAAAATAAGCCTGTAAAGCATCATTGCCCACTCGGATATGGATAGTGTCATAAGCATAACATCCACTATCGTTGGTAACTTCAAGGTAATAATAGTTCTCACTTCTGATTGAAATGTACCTTTCGTTAGAAATTATTCCCTGTGGAGTAGACCACTTATAAGTAGAGAAGTCTTCTCCATCTAATATAGCCTGATTATTAGGACAAATTATAATATCATCTCCAAGATTTACTTTTACTAAATCAGGTTGCAAAACCTCATATGTATTTTTATTACTACACATGTTTGTATCGGAAAGGGTTACTGTGTATACACCTACAGAAAGGGAATCAGAAATATTTGTCAAATCTCCGTTAGTCCAGGAATAACTATAACCTCCAACACCACCATGCGGTCCAACCTTCAAATAACCATCACTATAACCAAAGCAGTGTGCATCCTTATATTCATCAAGAGATGTCCATAAAGAATCTGGACTTGTTATTCTAAAATAATTCGTAAAGACACAGTGATTTGTATCTGTGACCGACACAAAATGCATTCCTGTAGGAAATCCATAAGCTGAATCTGCTGTGCTTCCATTTGACCAGTTTAACCACCATGGGGCATAAGGATTCGCTGGTATAATTTCTAAAACTTTTGCTGAACCAGTACTATCGCCAAAGCATTTTACATTATTTATAGAAATAGAAACGATAGAAGGTCCATCAGATGGATTAATGGCTTGTTCATAATGTTGTGTACATCCGTTTTTATCAGTCACTTCAAGGAGATAATATCCGCTCTGTTCAAGACTGTCTATCAAAGGTGTCGTTCCTACTATATTTCCGTAGTAATCATTCCACAAATAAGAATATGGCCTTGAACCACCAATCATTTCCACTCCAATAGACGCGTTATTATTATTACAAGTCGATTGAACGACTTCAATATTTTCAAACTGTAAGGTATCAGGAGAAGGTATATAAGCAGAAAGTGTATCGTCAGCAATACAATTATTAGTATCTGTAAAAATGAATGAAAAGGTGCCTTCGGATAGTCCTGTAGAAATGTTTCCCGATTGCCATAGTTTACCGATAACTGAATTTCTGTAAGGTTGTGTGCCTCCTGTAATATTAAAAAGAACTGATCCTGTAAAAGTACCATAGCATTTTACACTATCTACCGAAATTATGCTTGCAGAAATACTTTCGGGCATTACAATGGTAATTTCTGCACTGTCTATTGCTCCCATACTGTCTATTACATAGAAGTACTGTTTGCCTTCAGTCAATCCTGAATATATTTCATCTGTAGAGTAAATTCCTGAAATATCCTTTGAATAACCATAATATCCCCATCCACCTTGAGCAATAGTTTTTACTATGGCATCCGATTCACCATGACAAGTTATCCCAGAAACTAGAGAAAGAGTAAGATTTAAGGTATCTTTTGGTTCACGGATTTTAAAATGATAATAGTCACCATTGTCAACAATATAGCTACATGACATACTATCGGTTACATCTATTCGATAGATTCTTCCCCCATCTTCATATTGACCCAGAAGACTATCAAAGGTTCCATAATTATAAATATCAACCAGAGAATCAATTAAATTATAATTATCATCTAACAGATAAACAGAGTATTTCCCATAATTACCACCAGATAAATTAAACCCAATTTTGCCAGTTGGAGTTCCCTTTCCAATAACTGGTGATATTACAGATGTTATACTGATAGATGGCTTGTCTGGGATTTCAAAAACAATCGTTGTATCGCAATTATTTCCTTTGTAGGTATCAGAAATATTAATTGAATAGGTACTTGCTTCAAGATCTTTAATCATTATTGTATCACCTGAAACAAGTATATCTGACGAAAAAATACGGGGATCAGAGCTGGATACGCTTAATGCTCCAAGAATATTTGAGATTATCGCCGTATATGACCCATTACTATTACCATGACAAACAGGTGCAGTTATTTCTGACCAGACTGCAATGGCGGGTGGAGCTTCTGGAATTATAGCAGTGTCAACAAAAACACAACTTTTACTATCCATCACATAAACAGGTTGCTTTCCGGCAGAAAATCCATCTAAAACATTACTGATTCCATAAGAGTATGAATTATTAATCCGACTATAATTGTAGGGTGCTGTGCCGCCAGAAGCAACAACTTTAACTTTTCCATCATTCAAACAATACATTGATGGTGCTGTATCATTAATAAATGTCATGGAAACAGCCGAATTATAATTTACATAAATATTTGTTGTATTACCACTTCCGTAATTATCATAAACTGTCACATAATAACCACGTGGTTTGTGTGATAACCCACTTAAAATGTATTTGCCATTTACCAGGCTTGCAGAAGGAGATACTGAATAACTGCCAATACCTCCCGACAAATTACTTAAAGTAATTATTCCATCACTATGATTACCAGAGATGCTGGAAGAATCACAACTAATATTAGTCGCATTGTAACTGTAAGAGATTAAAGCAGGCTCTGCTAGCGTGGCCGTTAAAACATTAGACTTGCAAGATTGTCCGTTTGTAACCTGTATAGAATGAGTTCCTACCGGCAGATCGATATAAGTACTATCGTAGTAATAATATTTTTTCTTAAAAAAATAATAATAAGTTAATGATACAACCTTTGTTATACTTCCAGATACAATATTTACAGTGGGAGTTGTACAACTATCAATAATAAAATTTACCCTCCCCGTACTGCCATGAGTGGGTATCTGTACCATTTTGTGGTTGTTATCCTCCACATTTAAAGCATATGATAAGTCTTTAATTATAAATTGTGCTAAATAAGGAATATTAATTGTGCCTTTATATGCACATGGTGTACTTATACCAGTATCACTTGCATGCTCAATAATAATTGAATCTTTTACTCCTTGTGGAAGAATATTATAATTCCCGTTTGCATCAGGTGTTTCATTATCAATTGTATAATAACCATTAACAGGTGTTTTGTTTTTTGTAGTATAATTATATCCCTGAGCACCCTGATAATTGCCTTTTATTATAATTATATAATCTCCGGTTGTAGAAGAAGGAATTTTAATTGTTGGTGAATCACCATAACAAGTTGGAGAAGTAACAGAAATACTACCATCTAATTCAAATACAGGAAAAACATAAAGATAGTTTGTGCTGGTACTTGTTGAATAATCATCGTTTAGAAGCAACTTTCTTGTACGAAATTTTATCGCTTGTCCATAATTAACATATGTACTTAAATCATCCCAGGAAAAATCAATATTTCCTCCACTGGGATTTGGAATTGTATCAGGAATTGTTTGCCATTGATTGTTTTTATTATATATCTGTAATATGTAGTATCCCTTGCCATTATTCCTGTATGGTTCTGTTATAATTCTGACTTTATAATTATCGCCTGTACAAGCAATATTTTTATCTCCAATTGGAATATCATATTCATTAATAAAACATACTGATTTTATTACAATAGGATCATCAAAAGTCACCTGAATCTTTCTGGAATATGTTCTGGTACATGTTCTAGCTGTATTTGTAAAGGAAGCAGAAGCATATGCTGTATAAACATTTGTCCCATGTGAATATCTGGGAGAATCTCCAGATGCATCATCATTATGGCCAGCTTCTTCATCATTCCCTACAACCACACCTGTTCGAATCCAAAAAGGAGTATTATTTGTTGTTAGCCCATCATATAAAGTAACTGCTCCTTCATTTTCACAGAAAACATAATTAAAATTTGTTGAATAACCACCAGTACAAAGACCAGAGGGTGAGTTATCATTTAGTAATACAGTGTAATTTAGATAATAACGATTTTCTTCCTGTGAAAACGCATTTAACACATAGAATAAATAAGTAATTAAGAAATATCCTTTTATCTTCAGCATTTTGATGTAATTTTAATTTCAAAATAATACAAATAATGTATCAGAATTAAATGCTTTATTTATGATTAGTAATAAGCTTCATAAACAAATAAAGTATCATTATCAAATGGTTTTAAAGTTAAGGTTAGATCATTATCTTCAAATTCTCCAAAATTTACAAACTCATATTTCATCCCAATTAATTTAACTGTATCTGTACTAAAAGAAAATGATCCTTTGAAATAATTATCATAGGTTGTTGAACCAATGTAGATATATAATAGGTCGACAGAATCATTGATAACTTTAAAGAATAAAGGATGTCCGAACAATTTATCTAGAAATGCATTTGCGTTGTTTGCTCCCAATCCACCTTGCCACCTTTTCTCGTAATCTGAAACTGAAAAAACATATCCTAAGTTCCATTTATTATTTAGTTCTTCTAATCTTATAGTTGTAAAACTATAAACATCAGAAGAACCTTCCTGTCCCTCATAACTGCCGACACATTTCCAATAATATTTCGTGCCAGGCTTAAGAATTTCTGATTTAGGTGTCATTATATTATCTCTTCCTACAACAGACACAATAAAATGTTCGGGTGGATTAACAGTATCACAATAGTAGGAATAAGTGTATAAATCAGGTTCTGTGCCACCTCCTGCACCAGGACCAAATAATGGTCTAAGGCTAACATTCTCTGCTCCATCGTCTATTGCGGGTTGTTGAAAACTAAATTCATATTCTTTCTCTTTTTTACATGAAAAAAGGAAAACAACTATAAATAAATAAATCAAGTTTTTCATAGCTTTATTCAATTGGGTTATACATTTCAATTGTATATGTTGATGTTGTTATGTTTCTGCCCGGTAAAATATATTTAACTTTTACAGGATATGAACCTCTAGTAACCACAGGAGGATAATCCGTAGCAATTATTTCCTCTTCTGTAGTAGTCAATGATTTTCCCTTCACAAGCTTAAGCGCTACATTATTCTTTATAAGGTATAAATCTTTTGAACACCAGTAGGGTAAAGAATAGGTAAATATTCCATAAGCAAAAGTGCCCGTTGGAATTCCAGTTTCAATTTCTTGATCAGTTAATAATTTATCTTCAATTAGGTTTTCAATTTCAATAGCAGCTTTTGGGGGAAAACCATATTTATTTAACCTAGTACTAATGATGTCTCTTTTACCTGAAATCGTCGACTGGTCAATGTTCTTGTACATATCCTTATACACCGAGTTTTTATACCAGTTAGTATTATCGGTCTGTGCTTCAAATTGAATTATTGGAAAATCATCATATAACCATTTGATTTCATATTTATCAAAGAATTCAGCATCAGTCACATTAGCTTTTATATGATGTACAAATGGCTCAACATAGTCACGCCAACCAGTACCTCTAATATTATAACTTGCCAGTTTTTCAGCCAGCGTATTGTATTGGCTGGTTCTGAAATGATTTGAATATATCTCTTTTTCCTGAAGAATTTCCAATGTTCCATTTGCTTGATTTTTTGTAACAGAGATACTGTCATTCCCATCAAGATTGGTCGTATTAGCAGATATATTACTGGTAATTGTCACATTTTTATTTTGGGGTACATTTACAATACTCAGTGTATAAATTTCATCATTTCTAAAAACAATATTGGTAAATGGGAAGTCAATTTCAAACCGTATTGAATTACCAGCGGCATTGGTCGTAAATGTAAAACCTGTCTCCCTGCTATTCCCGTCAAAATCGGTTATCCTTAATACCTGGTCAAATCCTGCTGGTTTATCCGTTGTGAACAGGTAAGCATAGTTTTCTGTCAACAACATGTATCCTTTGTCATATTCATCGGGGTAATAGTTGTATTGCTTAACAAGTGGATAGCTGTATTTTACATGTTCTGGAAGTATCACAGTTGGCCTGTCGCCCGATCTGTATCCGGCTGTTTTTTCCTCATAAACCGGTTTTCCATCGGTTCCGGTAACATCTATCCATTTGTTGTCCAGTTTACGTTTAAAACCAACTTTTGCATGGACTACCATGTCTTTCTGGCTCTCGAATGGTTCAGATGGATCAATCATGTATATTTTCCCATCCTGGCTTAGTTCATAGTTCCCATCTACTTTTTGTTTTGTGTCTTTATAATAAACCGAAAAATCTTCGATGGTTATTTTATACCAGGCTTTCTGTCCGTCTTCCTCTTCAATTTCCATTTCCAAACCAACAGGTATATTAAACACAGCCTGCGGGGCAGCAAAAACATTAACATCCTTTTCGCCAGCCGATGGGGTAAGCTGGTTGATAATTTCATCTCCGAAAGGACTTCCTCCCATAATCTGGCACTCTTCTCCTATTTCAAAATCGAAATCGCATTTTCCTGATATCAAACCGCCCATTACACTAAATTGACCGCCAACAGCCCCGGTAAAATAAACAGGATTTGGTCCGGCTCCAGCTAAAAGAGCGCTTGCTGTCAGGTCAAGTATACTAAACTTACGGTATTTGGAAAATACTTTGGCTTCCATTCCTATATCGGCGTTTACGTATGCCCAAGCCTGTGCCCTGGCATACCAGCCATTTATACCTAGAGTTGTAGAGCTGCCTGCACAGTAAGCATCCGTTCCATAGTTTTTCAATAAAAATTCAGCTCCCAGACCTACTCCCAGTTGTGCATAAAATGGTGGTAAGGTTGCCTTAAAATTAACATCAAGAGCTTGTCCGAAAGCTATTCCATCGCCCGACGCCAGGTTCCCGGTGCTCCTGCTGTTTAGTTTTTCCTGTTTCTCCAGGCTGAAATTTTGCAATACGTATGTTGGTGGAAGAGGAAGTTCAGGAATATCGTTGCCCACCATGAAATAGCCATTTGCTGTTGCCAGTCCTAATATTTTTACGCCTAGCCGATCGGTGGGCGTTCCTATGTATGTGTACCATTTATCCGGCGAGAAATATGCCGAAGCCCATCCCATCCGGTCATTTTCCCCAATTCCCTTTATAAACCCGGCATTAAGATATGTACTTAAATCTGCTGAAAATACCTTATTTGAAATGTCATATTTTATATTCATGGAGGCTGTTAAAAAGCCACTGCTTTTGTTTTCAGGCACACTTAAATCGCTTTTTGCCGACAGTTTTATTTTTCCTCCGGCTTCTTCAAGTTTTTGGGTTTGCTGGTTAATGTTATCTGCCAGTTTGCCCCATTTCTCCGGGCTGTCCATAAAGGAACCATCGCCCCGTAACTGGATAAAATTTAAGCCTCCGTCATTATTAAACTGCATTTCAAAACCAACTTTCGCATTAAAGCCAGAAGGCGAAGCTACCAGTCCGAATTTTGTAGTTGCCATAAAACCCATTCCCACCGTATTATCGGGGATGTAATCTATTCCGGACAAGCTTCTGCCGAATTCGGAATTTATTTCCGGATCGAAGGTTTGCTGCATTCTCCGGTATATTCCTCCGCCAAATCCATAAAATGACAAGGCTGGCGGAATAGTAATTCCTGTCGTGGGTGATGTTTCATAAAAAACATCTGTCAAGAAATACCTGTAATTATCTTTCTTTCCAAAAATACCAACTGCATCCAGGTTGAATTTATCAATCAG
>JAHEEB010000605.1 GCA_024640925.1 Bacteroidota bacterium
TTTCCATCCAATGTTTATAAAGGTTCTTAAATTTCGATGGATGAAATTTAATCTCTCCATTTAAAACATTTTCGAGTGCTGGCTTGCCCAATTCCCTCATTTTTATGAACCATTGGGCAGACAACCTTGGCTCAATAGCCACATGGGTACGTTCCGAAAAACCAACTTTATTCGTATAAGCATCGATTTTTACCATGTTGCCTGATTTTTCCAGGTCAACAATTATTTTCTTCCTGACATCAAATCTGTCTTCACCAATAAAAATCTGCGCCTTTTCGTTCAGAGTGCCATTATCATTAAAAATATCGATTACTTCAAGCTTATGGCGCATGCCAATTTCATAATCGTTTATGTCGTGAGCAGGGGTAATTTTTAAGCAACCTGTCCCAAATTCCATGTCAACATAATCATCTTCAATAATTGGAATTGACCGGTTTATAAGTGGAACAAGTACCCTTTTACCTTTTAAATTTTTATATCTTATATCTGATGGATTGACGCAAACTGCCGTATCGCCCAGAATAGTTTCCGGTCTTGTAGTAGCAACGGTAACCCATTCATCAGATGCACCTTCAACTTTGTATCTTAAATAATAAAGTTTCGATTTTTCTTCCTTATAAATAACTTCTTCATCCGAAATAGCAGTTCTGGCAGCAGGATCCCAATTTACCATTCTAACACCCCGATAAATTAATCCTTTATTATAAAGGTCGACAAAGACTTTAATAACAGCATCACTGCGTATTTCGTCCATGGTAAATGAGGTACGATCCCAATCACAGCTGGCACCAAGCTTTTTAAGCTGTTCAAGAATAATACCTCCATATTTTTCCTTCCAAACCCATGCATGTTCAAGAAATTGCTCCCTTGAAAGAGATGATTTTTCAATTCCTTCTTCCTTAAGCTTAGCCACAACTTTTGCCTCTGTTGCTATAGAAGCATGGTCTGTACCGGGCACCCAACAGGCATTTTTCCCAAGCATACGAGCACGTCGGATTAGTATATCCTGAATAGTATTATTAAGCATATGCCCCATATGCAACACTCCTGTAACATTCGGAGGAGGAATAACTATAGTATATGGTTCTCTGTCATCAGGAAGAGACTTGAAAAACTTATAATCTATCCAGAATTTGTACCACTTATCTTCTACCTCTTTTGGGCTATATTTACTGGGAATTTCCATGTTAATTAATATTTCTCTGTTCTAAAAAATTTCGTAAAAATAACAATAAATTAGCTGTTCAAACTGCTTGGCATAAAAATTGATTAATTTATTCTACATTATAACTTTTAGAAAAATTAACAAAAAAATGCCAACATCTTTTTTAGAAACATAGTAAGACTGTATATGAATAATATGTATTTTTGTTTAATGAAAATTATAAAATTATGAAAAGGATTTTAACATTTGCTTTTTTGGCAGCTATGACTTTCACTATTAGTTGTTCACAAACCAGTCAGGCAAATAGCAAGATTGATATTGATGCACAAGGGCCAATCATTAAATTTGAAACCGTTGAGCACGATTTTGGTACTATTGAAAATGGCGGAAACGGAACTTTTAAATTTGCTTTTATAAATCAAGGTACAGAACCTCTTGTTCTTAATGATGTTAAAAGTTCATGTGGATGTACAATTCCTCAATGGCCGAAAGAACCTATTGCACCTGGTGCCAGTTCAACAATAGATGTAAAATACGATACCAAGCGGACCGGTGCATTCTCTAAATCTATTACAGTAACATCAAATGGCTCTCAAACTCCAATTGTACTTCAAATAAAAGGTACTGTTTTAGCGCCACAGACACAAGCGGAGCCTACAAAGTAAAAAAACAACATAAAGCTTACTACGACTCACAAGTCTAACAGGCTTGTGAGTTTTGTTTTAAATATACATTAACTAAAATTAATTACACAATGCCAAAGATTTCGAAAAGAGGTACATTGATGCCTAATTCGCCAATTCGGAAGCTTGTTCCATTGGCTGAAGAGGCAGAAAAAAACGGAAAACAAGTAATACGACTGAATATTGGTCAACCCGATATTCCTACCTCCGATAAGGCGTTGGCGGCAATTCGAAATCTGGATGTTCAAGTTATAGAATACAGCCATAGTGCCGGAATGATTTCTCTGCGCAGAAAAATGGCCGAGTATTATAAAAATAACAAAATTGATGTTTCCTATGAAGACATTCTTATTACTGTAGGAGGTTCAGAAGCAATTACACTGACACTTTTAACATGTCTGAATGCCGGAGATGAAATATTAGTACCTGAACCATTTTATGCCAATTATTTTAGTTTTGCAACATCGGCCGATGTTAAGGTGGTTGCTATTACTTCTCATATCGAAGATGGATTTAGTTTACCTCCCATCGCTGAATTTGAAAAGAAGATTACAGAAAAAACAAAAGGAATAATTATCTGTAATCCAAATAATCCTACAGGTCATGTTTATTCAAGAAAAGAACTGGAACAAATCAGAGACTTAGTTCTTAAATACGATCTGTTTTTATTGTCAGACGAAGTATATCGCGAATTTGTATATGATGGTGAAGAATTTATTTCAGCTATGCGGCTTGAAGGTATGGAGAACCATTGTATATTAATCGACTCTTTATCTAAGCGATACAGTGCTACAGGCCTGCGCACTGGTGCTTTAGTAACAAAAAACAAACAATTGCGCGATACAGCTCTAAAGTTTTGCCAGGCGCGCCTCAGTCCACCTTACGTTGGACAAATTGCCGGGGAAGCTGCTCTTGATTCGTCAGATGAATACATGAATTATGTTTATAACGAATACGACCATCGCAGAAAATTTGTAGTAAATGCATTAAATAAAATGCCTGGGGTTTTTTGTACAATGCCAAAAGGAGCGTTCTATATTATGGTTAAGCTCCCTGTCGACGATTCGGAAAAATTTGCCATGTGGATGTTAAAGGAATTTGATTACCAGGGCAACACTTTGATGGTTGCTCCCGGAGCTGGTTTCTATACCGAAGGCAACCTCGGAAAACAGGAAGTAAGAATAGCTTATGTTTTGAATGAAGAAAAGTTAGCTATCGGGATGAAATGCCTAGAAAAGGCTCTGGAGGCCTATCCTTGGCGTACAACGGAATCAGTAAAAGCCAAAAGCCTGGTATAAAAAATCTAAAATCTATTAATCAGGGTAAAGTAAGTATTTTACCCTGATTTTTTTAAACTCCTCAATGGAAGGATACCACGATTTACGTATTTCATCTGCACTTAATCCATCCATAATTTGTTCCTTAAGCTCTCCGGTTCCAGTAAGACAGTTGAAATAATTATTAAAAAATTTATCCTTTAATTTCATTTTCTTGTAGGCATCAATAATATAATTAAGATTAATCTTACCCAAATTACCCAAACTGTCGATTGAAAAGCCTCTCAAATCAACCCCAAAACATTTTTGTCCCTCTAATAAAGGATCTTTACTGGCTCCGGGAAGACTAACAGGTATAAAAGAAAAGTCTTTTTGAGGATAGTTTGGATGTCCATATGTTTGAAATGGAAATTGTGTGCCCCTGCCAACAGACATTACTGTTCCTTCGAAAAAGCACAACGAGGGATATAAATAGATTGAACGCATATCAGGAAGGTTTGGTGATGGCCTTTCTGACAAATAATATCTCTGTTGATGTGAATAATTATCGATGTTTATAATTTGAAGATTGCAACGAAGATTGTTTCCCAGCCAACCTTCTCCGTTAATCATTTTCGAATATTCTCCGATTGTCATTCCGTAAACAACAGGCACCGGGTGTAATCCAACAAAGGACATGTATTTTTTTTCCATCACTGGACCATCGATATAAAAACTGTTAGGATTTGGCCTGTCAAGCACTATTAATGGAAT
>JAHEEB010000606.1:0-388 GCA_024640925.1 Bacteroidota bacterium
GAAAGACTATCATACCGCATATTTTACAGGGAATAATGCTATCATTAATCAATTTGATTTTAAATAATCCATCATTCTGGCCCATAAAGAAAATTAAAGGTCGCGCAATATAAATTCTTTTATCACTCTCTTCGTTATATCTTTCATCATTGTTTTCAATAGGTTCTTTTAAAACAATAACCTTATCAACAAGTCCATCATTATTGGCATCGCCAATAGCAGAATCTAATACTTCGTAGTTTTCAAAAATGGGCAAATTAAGACATTCTGAGATTTTACCGGTCCAATTATCTAGCCCAGATGAATCATCATCCTTGTCACTGTCATCATATTGTTCTTCATTTGCTATTTCATTTTCACCAGTGGAATCTGTTGGTATTTTATTACC
>JAHEEB010000606.1:398-2577 GCA_024640925.1 Bacteroidota bacterium
TTTTCATAAATAGTTAACTTTAATATTCCGTTTTGTACCCACAATGAAAAAATAATTATCCAAAATGGATTGGCAAAAAACCTAGATTATTTCAAAATAGAATTATTTCAACTAAGTCAACAGTTTCTATTTTTTAATTGGAAAGTCAATTACTAATTCAGTTAATATACATAATTCTAATTGAACTATAAATCACTTATTTAATTTCATTAATGCCACTTTCAGAAATTTTAAACGTTTGAGTTTCTTTTGTAATTAAAGGTTCATCTAAATATTCAATATCTCCTGACTCTGTTTCTTTAGAATAAGATCTATCTGTTCTATCCATAGTAATAATACAACTACTTGAAATGGAAGATTTAATCAAAACATTACCTCCTTCACCACCTCCTACATAAAAAAATGTTATAGGATGTTCAGTAAGCAAATCACCGTTTTTATTATATCCCTGAAGCTCAATTGAAGCAAATTTGCTATCAACTTCTCCTTGAACATATGTTAGATAACCTAGTACAACTGCATTGCATGTCGTTACTTTAAAAAGAGGAATTATTAGCGATTCTGGGTTGTCAGATCCTTTTTCGTCAATGAGGGTAGTTATTTCTTTTTCAGATTTGGGTGTATAAGGAGAACAATTTTGTAAAGCACTTAGCTCAATGCTTTCAGAAAAATATATGTTTTTACCTATAAGCCTATTTGTATTAATTACATAAGGTGCAAACGCATCTTCATTATCAACCTTTTTAAAATATTCAATAAAATCATTACAGGAAACAGGTAAGCTAAGTTCTTTGACTGAGGAAAAAAAGTTGTTGTTGAAAACCGTTGGACTGCTTTCATTAGCCTCACTGATAGTTTTGTTTTGAGTATTAGTAGAGTTACAACTAAAAAGAAACAATGTGATTAAAATTAAAATTTGAGTTTTCATGTGTTTATAATTGTTACTCATTAAAAAACAAAGAGAGGAATCTGTCTATCATCAGTCCATTGGTTTCCATTACACCCACATATTTTATCTGTTTGAATACAAATTCTTTTTATTCCATTTTATATTCAACATTTGGTTCTCCAATTATATCACTAATGAAATTAAGACCATCTGCTTTTTTATACATTTTTAAAATTGGTTGGATAGCTTCTTCTATCGGAGCAAAATCCCCATCAAGTAATTTATTAAAGTATATTGCCAAGGTGTCGGAATCCTCATAAGCCAGACATGATGCTTCAAAAAAAGTTTGATATCCATCACCTATAAAAACAATAGAATCAGAATTAATTATAAGTCGGTATTCAACTTCCGGATCACTAAGATTTAATAAATACTTTCCATACCAATTATTGGATATTTTCTTGTTTTTTATTTTCTCAATAATCTTTTCATAATTTTCTCGTTTGTCCCTTTCGGTACATTCCTCCTTGCCCCAGCATTCTTCACATGGTTGTTCAATAATTTTGAATTTTGAAACAAATAAAGAATCAACATAATAGTATTTACCAACAATTGAGTTGTTTCGATATTTGGTTATTTCTATAATTCTGTTAATTGTATCAAAATATTGCAATGTAATCTTTTCTTTATCCCTAAGATAGATATATTGTCCATTTTCTTTTGATGGATTGAAATAGCTAAGATACATACCCTCAAAATCCCGAGAATATATTGAATCATGTTTTATCCAATATATATCGATATTCGCATCACAAGGTTGAATAATAACTTGCCCGGAATCAGTTGGAGTCAATAAGAGCCAGGTACCATCAAATTTAAAATCGATCTTATTTTTTGAACAGCTAAAAAGTATTACTCCAATTAAGACTACAACAGTTTTTCGCATTTTATTTTTTTTAATGTTATTTATTCTCCAATCTCAACCGTTTTATTTGTTTGCAGGTCGATTATCTGGCCGTCTTCGCGGATTTGATATGATTTTTTTTCGTTAGATATAAGTTTATCCTTATCATAAGTCCCTTTTTTAACGGAATACACATCTTCTTTTACATCAACGGTATAATCGGTGTTTATTTTATAGGTTGTATTTGTTGTTGTTGTTGGACTTCCAGGCTCATCGAACCAATCTTTATACACATTAATCATCGATATAACCTTATAATCCTTAATTGTTACCAGGAATTTTGTTATAAAATCACCTTCAACTGTAACTACTATTATCTTAAAATT
>JAHEEB010000606.1:2587-3877 GCA_024640925.1 Bacteroidota bacterium
CCTCTCCAACATTTGGAATAGATTCCAGGCAGCCTTTGTTATCTTCAAGGTAGCCTGAAAAGTCACCTTCGGTTTCGCTGGTGAATGGAAGAGAGTAAACTTTATCTTCAAAACATCCTTTTGATTCACCTGGAGAATCTGAATCAGTTGTACTTAAATAGTATATTTGATTTTCAGATAAATCAATTGATACAAAATCTGGAGATTTCTTTGAATAATCAAACGTAGAGGACGCAACAATGCCATATTCTTTAAAGACAGATTCCAAATTGTTGGATGAAGAAATAATCTCGTTTGCTTTGCCAAACTTATACCCTAAAAGATCGCCTTTTAAGGTGTAAAATCCTTCGAAAAAAGCACATGTTCCACAACTTGGAAGACAAAACAAATTTATTAATTCACCCTTTGTTCCTTTTACTATTTTTGCATAATTAATAGTTGCTTCTTTGATATTTACATTTCCTCCATCTAACAATTTTCGTTCACCAAAAGGAATTGGAAGGTTTACTTTTTTTATTTGTCCATTTTGAACAAATTCTACTTTCTGATCAAATAAAATTGGAGAACCTGCCAAATCTTCTTCCGGACTGAGTTCACCTTCTTTACTAAAAGTAATTATGTTAATAGTAATATCTTTAAAATGTAATTCTGAAATCGTAGAATCATATGAATTTTCATTTTCCTTATCAGCGAACTTTTTTTGATTACTGATACAACTTATTGAAATTATGAAAAAAGTTAACAATAAAGGATTGAGCAAGTTTTTAGTATCCATATTCAAAAATTTCATTCTGTTTTTTCAATTTCATGTGGGTCCCAATTACCAGGGCCATATTGAATAATATCACTGTAGATAAAATATCGTCCATCTTTTTTATACATTTTAAATTTCGGATTTTCCATTTGATCTGTTGTTATTAGATCCTTCGTTTTATTTATTAAATTAAAATCAACTTCAATAATGTTTTTGGCAGCATAACCTTCACCTTTATAAATATATTCTTTGCCAAACTCCTTAATTTTAAATATAATATTTGCCGGTGATTTCATATCAATTGTAACTTTAATAAGTTTTTCACTATCCACTTCTTCCGAAACGTCATTTTTAGTTTCTGATTCATCCAAATCTAAATCGGGTTCATAATATTCATATTCTAATTTATACTTTCCTTTCCAGTATTTAAATTCGGTTTGATTGGTATCATTCGGAACCTGATCATAAGCATCAAATCTGCAAAAGATATCTTCAGAAATGGTATCTCTTAAAAGATAATCTTTGTAATTTATTCT
>JAHEEB010000607.1 GCA_024640925.1 Bacteroidota bacterium
TTCACTGTTATCTTGTGATTGGTTTTGTTGCATTTGTTGCAATGCCAGGTACTTGTCTCCGGTCTAGGCAAATCCTTCGAATCTTCGCCACAGACAAAACCATTCCAACCATGAAAATCGTCATCAAAAATCAAATGCTCTTTTCCGCATTTGTTGCATTTAGCTTTAACAATTAAAAAATAGTTATCATCATGCTCAGTAACTTTAATTACCCGGTCGGATTCATAATCAGAATCATCTCCTACAATTTCGATTTGAAAGTCTTCGGAACCACAACTGCAAACAATTTTTCCTGTTAGTTCCAATTCATTGTTGTTATTTCCTATTGGTACTATAATGTTTTTTAAGTGTTTTGGAATCGGTAACATAATAAATTTTTATTTTGTTTATTAAACTTTTTTAAAGCTATTCATTAATGATATACAGGAATAGCAGAAATAATTACAAAGTATAATTATAGGTAAAAATAATAACATAAATAGTAAGCAAAAGTTAAATTTAGATAAATAATTAAATAGTGATGAGTGAATAGTGAATAGTGAATAGGGATTAGGGATTAGGGATTAGGGATTAGTGAATAGGATTAGTGAATAGGGATTAGGGATTAGGAAATAGGGATTAGGAAATAAGGTTTGCAGAGTTGTCTCTAACTATTTATTTTAACTGTACGTAGGAGAAAATCTGTTCCAATTCCACTTGTCAGCAGTCTTTCTTTCTTGTTGTTTAACAACTTGCTTGTCCAATCGGCAAATCCGCCATCAATATAATTAAATTCTTCATCGGTTTGATTGATAATATTAATCATAAACCTCAAACGAGAATAGTAATTCAATCCGAATTCACTATTTTCTTCTGTTTTATAACTTATAAGTTCGTGATGAGCCAATTTATTTTTAATGTTCTCTATTAATTTTAAATTATTCTGTTTTCCAAAATCAAAAAACTTTATAATAATTTTCTTTACTTCATTTTTATCAATCAGGTATTCGATTAAGCGAATATAAAACGTAATATGCTCTTCTAAACTGGCAATTTCAAAACTATCGTTTCCTTCGTCTCTTCCAGCAGTGCATAATGCAAAAAGATTGAAGCAAGCTGAGAAACTTTTATTTTCAAAAAATTGCCCTCTTGTAACCCGTTGACTTGTGCATAATTTAACTTTACTAGTGCATTTAACATCCTTTTTTAACAGGTTTTCACGTCTGGTAGCACATTCCAATGCCAGAATGTTTGTCGTATCCGCTGCAACTTCAACATTCCTTATTGTCGATACAACATTATTCTGATGTACTGTAGTTAAAATACTGGAGGTTCCTAATGGTGTCAAAGGTGATAAATCAACAAGTTCAAAGTCGTTGGGAACCTGAGAAAAAATTTTTAATTCTAATTTTCTATGGATTATTGGATTTATATCAGATGGTTTAACAAACCGGTTTGATTTATATTCCAGCAATAAATTATTGAACCCCTTCTCTTTCGTCTTCGTTTCAAAAAATTTTAATAATAACGACTGGATTTCTCCAAAAGAAAGGTGTTCCACCAATATTTCAATTAAATCGGGAATTTTAATTTTCTGAAGTATTCTATCTACTATCTTTTGAGTCATCTTATTTCATTCAAGTTTCAAAATTAATTATTAATTGGTCTGTATTGAAAAAAAATCCCGTATTCTGCATTTTTAAGCAGAGTACGGGATACATCTCTAACTATTTGACCTAATTTGCGACAATATATTGTTGTTTCTGAGCTTTCAATCCACCATCACTATATTAATACTTCCAATACCTCCTTTAAGTTCAATATATAAGCTTGCTTTAGTACTGCCATATAATTCATTGGTATATGTTTTGCCTTCTTTTTTCAGACCGGGTGCATGTATCTCACCTATTACTCCAATAATATTCAATTTTACACCAGTTTTTGAAGGTAACGTTAAAGTAATGTCACCGAAACCACCAATAATATCAGCGTTTAGATCATCAATCCATTCTCCGGATAAATCAATATCAGCTTCTCCGGCCAGGGCTTTGAATATAAAGTATGGGACAGAGGTATTACATAAATTAATGTCTACATCACCTGCGAGCATTTCAAAGTCAAATCTCTTTATATTGCAATTGCGCAAATCAATATTCCCTTCACCGGCTAAAAATTTAATTTCCAACTCATTTGTTAAATCTTTATTCAGTGCAATATTCCAATTACACGAATCGGAGTTATCGATATTTTTATCTTCATTTTTATCCCTGGAAATAATTTTCAAATAACCAGTTTCACCATTTTCTGTATATGAAATTTCTGGTTTCCACTTCCAATCGGAAAATTCATAAACTCCTTCGGATAAAAGTTTTGTAGAAGAGTTAATATTAATTGCTCCTGCTGGAAAGGTAATCTCAGTTTTAATTTTGGTTGCTTTACCCTGAGCAATATTTTTTCTAAGAATATTAACCGTAGAGTCGGCATTACAGGTAATTGTTATTTGTGTTGTATTCGTTGAATCCGAATTTTTAATGCTTGATTTTTCAGAAGCACTGATACATCCGAAAGATAATAGCACCATACTTAAACCAATCAATAAATAGTTTCCTTTCATGTTCATGTTTTTTGAGTTGTTATAAATAAGACGAGGAACGAACTTATTTGTTACAATGAAAAGAAATTTATATTTTTCATTGTAATCATTTTATCTCGCTGGTTCGTGGGGTCACGAACCAGGGTGGTGGAGCAAAGGCAACGGATTGGGACATTCAGAAAAAACCTCTATACAAATCGATATTTAAAATCTTTATTCAAGACAGGTGATATTTCTTATCTAATTTATCACCTAATTCCAGTATATCTTCCAACCTGGCTAATGTTGCAATCCAGAATTCCGGAATGTTTTTGTTACCATAGTATAATCCGACTATTCCACCAGTAATTGCTCCAGTGGTATCTGTATCATGTCCAAAATTTATTGAAGTCAGAACAGCATCCTCAAAAGAATTTGAAGTTAAAAAACTCCAAAGACTCGCTTCTAATGATTCGATCACATACCCTCCTGTTTTTATACTATCTTTTTTAGCATCTTGTATATCTGATTGTATTACTCTTTCAAAATGGTTTCTTTCAATATCCGGAAAACTTATTTCTTCCCAAAGTTGCATTATTTCATTACGAGTCTTTTGATAGGCTACTTTCTTTTCCATTTTATTTAGTAAATTTTCTGCCAATTTCAGATATATCATACAACTCATGGCAGCACGAATATGTCTGTGGGTCAAAGCTGAATTTTCCCAAACAAGACCAAATTGTTCTTTTATTTCTTTACTTTTTATCTCGAATACAAAAGGAAGAATACGCATTAAAGAGCCATTTCCATTATCAGAAACTTCAGCACTATGTTTAAGAAGTTTTAAATTTTCTGAATTCTTAGTTCTTAATATTGTTTCAAGCTTTGAAATTGCTTTACTGGTTGTAATTCCAATATCAAAAACCTGATTATGAGCAGTCCAGTATGCTTCATCTTTCCATTTAACAAAAAGTTCAGAAGTTGTTTTCAGGTCATAACCTTTAACCATTGATTCAGCCAGGCAAAATGTTAGTGAACTATCATCAGACCAAGTACCCGGAGGTTGGTTGTGAACTCTAAAACCCACCATATCCTTTGCCGGATTCTTTTTCATCTCTTCTCTCTCTGAGAATTCATAAGGAACCCCGAGAGCATCGCCAATGGCAACTCCAAGTAAAATGTCTTTTGCATACATATTTATTCTGCTTTAAGCTTACCAAATACGATGATATTATACGAAAACACCTGCCTTAGTGATATTTTATTTAGCTTTTATTCAATCATTTGAAGCTCATAATTTGAGTTTTTTTGTACTAATTCC
>JAHEEB010000608.1 GCA_024640925.1 Bacteroidota bacterium
TTTTCTACGGTAAATTCTCTTGCAGCTGACAACACTAAAAACGAAACAGGTGTTGCAAAGCAGGAAATAACTGTAACCGGAAAAGTTTTTGACCAAAATGGACAGCCTATAGCCGGTGCAAGTGTTCAGGTTGTTGGTACAACAAAAGGTGCAATAACCGATGTTGAAGGAAATTACACAATTTCTGTTCCATCGGCCGAAAGCCAGTTAAAATTCTCGTTTGTCGGCTATCTCGCTCAGACGATAGTAGTAGGGAGCCAAAACACTATTACAGTTACCCTTTCCGAAGATTTGACCTCACTTGAAGAGATTGTTGTTATCGGATACGGTGTGCAGAAGAAAAAGCTGAATACTGGTGCAACAGTTAATATTGGCGGTGACGAGATCAAATCGATGAACACCAATAGTACGATGGATGCATTAAAAGGTATAAGTGCCGGAGTACAAATCACTCAAAACAATGGATCACCTGGTGCCGGGACAAAAGTTAATATCCGTGGTATCGGTACTATTGGAAACTACAAACCTTTGTATATTGTAGATGGTATTGCAATGGGAAACATTGATTACTTAAGCCCATCGGATATCGAAAACATTGACGTACTTAAAGATGCTGCATCGGCTGCAATTTATGGTTCGCGTGCAGCTAATGGAGTTGTGCTGGTTACCACTAAAAGGGGAACAAAAGGAAGCAAAATGGCAATCACTTACGATGGATATTATGGCTGGCAAAACGTGGCAAAAAAGCCCGAACTGTTAAATGCCCAGCAGTATGCAGAAATAATGAATGAGACAAGAACGAATGCTGGCGCGGCAGAATGGAATTTTGCATCGTTGGTACCAGATTGGGATAAAATTGAAAGCGGTGAGTGGAAAGGGACAAACTGGTTCGACGAAATAACAGAAAAGAATGCACCTATTATGAGCCACTCTTTTAATGCTGCCGGAGGATCGGAAAAATCGGTTTACTCATTTGGCGCCTCATATTATGACCAGCAGGGTATTCTTGGAAAACAGGTAAACAACGACTATAAGCGATTAACAGTTCGCTTTAACAGCGAACACTCATTATGGGAAAAAAATGGCCGGGATGTTGTTCTTTTTGGTGAAAATATTACTTACACCAATGAAAAAAAACCTGCTTTGCGTACAGGTAGCATTTATTGGAATGATATACACAACATGCTTGTTGCAAGTCCATTCCTGCCGATGTATGCCGACACAACAACTGATGAAGCATACCCCTATCATTATGCTATTCCATGGAATACTCAAGAATCTAATCCGGTTGCAGGTATGGTTAACAACGGAAAATATAATACCAACAACAATAATACCATTGTTGCCAATGCATACATGGAAATTCAGCCGGTTAAAAACCTGAAAATTCGCAGCTCCTTTGGGGTAAATAACTGGTATAGTTCAAGCAGACATTATACTCCCTCATATAGTTTAGCCGACAACAATGTTTCTGCTTTAGATCAGGTTGATCAATCAATGAGTTGTGGTTATACCTGGACATCTTCAAATACAATCAGTTATTTTTTCAGTTTGAACAACATTCATAATTTTTCTGCGGTTGTTGGAAATGAGATCATTAAAAACTCTCGCGATTTAACAGTGAGTGGCCACAATGAAGGGAGCATATTTGAAGATCCTGAATATGGATACCTTTCGAATGTAGTTGGTGTTACTGAAAATACCACACTGAGTGGAAAAGATAAATATGGATGGGCTATGCTTTCGTATTTCGGACGTTTATCTTATGATTACAAAGAAAAATATTTATTGACGGCCGTTTTACGTGCTGATGGTTCTTCTAACTTTGACGCAGGCCATAAGTGGGGTACTTTTCCTTCGGTATCTGCAGGTTGGGTTATTTCAAGTGAAGAATTTATGCAGAGCCTGAGTAGCTGGCTGAATTACTCAAAATTACGCGCCAGTTGGGGACAAAACGGCAACCAGGATATCGATAAATTCCAGTACCTGTCTAATATTTCTTATTCCAATGCTTATTATTTCTTTGGAAAAGATAATTACTCTACCATTACTTCCGGCGCATACCCTGCACGTGTCCCTAATCCGGATGTCAGCTGGGAAACTTCGGAACAGTTAGACCTTGGGCTAGATATGTATTTTCTTTCGAATCAGGTACAGTTCTCTTTCGACTGGTATAATAAGAATACCCGAGACTGGCTCATTTTGGCACCATCTCTTGCAACAGACGGAACAAGTGCTGCCTACGTTAACGGGGGCTCTATCTTAAACAAAGGAATTGAATTAGCCCTCAGATGGAACAAACAAATTGGCGATTTTAAATTTGGCATTTCAGGTTCTATGACCCACAACAAAAACGAAGTTGTTGAAATTCCAAACGAAGAAGGGATTATACACGGACCCACAGCTGTATTGGCCCAGGGAACTGAGGAAATGTTCCGTGCCCAGGAAGGGTACCCGGTTGGTTATTTCTGGGGAAATAAAACCGATGGTATTCTTCAGAATGAAACCGATGTTGCCAACTGGGTCAATGCCGATGGAATTCCTTATATGACCAACGCCCAGCCCGGTGACTTAAGAATTGTTGATTTGGATAAAGATGGTGTAATTAAAAGTGATATGGATGATAAAACCATGATTGGCGATCCGCATCCTGATTATATCTTTGGCATACAAATCAACCTGGATTACAAAGGAGCATATCTGCAAGCAACAGGAGTAGCCAATACAGGACAACAAGTAGCAAAATCGTACCGTTCGTTTTTAGATGGCCCCAGAAACAACTACACAACAGATATTTATGAACGCTGGCATGGAGAAGGTACCTCAAATACAGTTCCAAGAATAACCTCCGGTGCACACTGGAACAATTATGTATCTGACAGGTTTATAGAAGATGCTGACTTTTTCCGCATCAGCAATGTTACCATCGGTTATAACATGAATAATCTGTTCAAAAAAATGCCTTTTGAGGAAACCCGAATATATGTTACAGGCCAAAACCTCTATGTTTTTACCAAGTATTCAGGCATGGATCCTGAAGTTGGCTATGCTCCTGAAGATAGCAACGATCCTAAAAACGACTACAAGTGGGGTTCGGGTATCGATTTGGGGTTATACCCTTCGGCCCGCACTTACATGGTTGGTTTAAGCATTAAGTTTTAATTGATAAAGTAATTTGCTATGAAAAAATTAATATATTTTGCATCTGCGGTACTATCGCTCTTAGCGATAAGCTGCGCCGAAGATTTTCTAACCCAAAAAAACCTGTACGAACAATCGGACGAAAGTTATTACGCCGATTCCAAAGATGTGGCCGAAGCTTTAACGGCTGCTTATGCCAGTCTTCCAATCGATGCTGGTAGAGATAACCCGTTTATTGTCTCCGATATTATGTCTGATGATTGCTTTGGCGGTGGAGGTATTAATGACAATGGTTTCCATGCAACCGACACTTTTGCCAATGCCGAAGAAGATTATTACTTGGATTTATGGCAAACTACCTATGAGGGTATTTTACGAGTCAATATGATTCTTAAACGAATAGATCAGGCTGAATTTGGAAGTGAAACGGACAAAAACGAAGCCCTTGGTGAAACTTATTTTCTTAGGGCATTTTTCTATTTCCGTCTGGCCGAGTTTTTCGGAACTGTTCCCCTAAAAACAGATCCTGATCCAACTAATCTTCCGAAAGCTACAGCTACAGAAATATTTTCACTAATCGGATCGGATCTGAAAAAAGCCATTGAATACATGGCCAGCACACCCTATTCGAAATTGTCGACTGATCGACTTGGTCATGCTACCAAATGGGCAGCAGAAGGCTTGATGGCACGGGCATTTTTATTCTATACCGGTTATTACCAGCAAGAC
>JAHEEB010000609.1 GCA_024640925.1 Bacteroidota bacterium
GCTGGTTAGAAAAGAATGAAGCAAGGTACTATCGTTGGCTAAAACAATAGGAGAATATTCAATATTTATATTCAGAGGAAATATCAGGTTCAGGGAAATGAATAAACAAAAACCAATCAGGCAGGAATTTACTATACGTTTCAAATATTTTGGCCAATTCTTGTAAAAACGATATGCTTTTTGATAATATTTTACAATAATATGGTCAGGATCAACTTTTAGTGTAAATTTTTTTGTTAGATTTATAATTATCTTTTTTATCGAATGCATTATAGAACAATTCATTTGCCGGATGTAAACGGTTAAATTTAATATTAATACCTCAAATCTATGAAAAAAGTATGCCTTATTTTGTTTGTATGCCTTTCTATTATTATTTCCTGCTCAAAAGAAGGCAAAGTCAAGGTTACCGAAAAAAATTTCGAAGATGAAATACAGGTTAACTCAAGTCTGAGTCTTACTTTTAACAAAGATTTAGTCCCCGACTCCATTCTTGGGTTCTGGTCAGATGTTGAATATTTGGAGTTTGAACCAAAAGTTAAGGGGAAATTTTGTTGGCAATCGCGCAGAAATCTGATATTTGTAGCTGAAGAAAACTTCCTCCCGGCCACTAATTATACTCTAAAAATAACTTCCAAGGTTTTGAGTTATGATAATAAATTATCCTTATCGGGCGATAAAGAGTTCAATTTTCATACTCCCCTTCTTGAAATTATTTCGGCACGTGCTTATTGGGATATGCCCGAAGGCTATACCGATCCGGTTCTAAAGGTTAATGTTGGATTCAATCAACAGGTTGAGCCTAATGTTTTAGATAAATACATACGTATAACAATAGAAGATAAAGAAGTTGACATTAAGCGCATTACGAATGATATTTCTGAAGAAATCAGCATGCAAATCGATGGTATTAAAAAGGAGGATAAAGATTTAAGCGCTGAAGTAATTATAAAAAAAGGACTTGTGCCTTATCGTGGAACAATAGAAACCGAAAAAGATTATGTTGAGAAATTCGACATCCCTTCTCCCTATAAACTTATTATCAATGAAGCTATTGCTAATCATGATGGCAGCAGTGGTACTATTAGCGTTTATACTTCGCAGGCTGTTAACGAAAAAAATCTGAGGAACTTTATTACTATCTCTCCCACTGTAAAATACACGACGGAAGTTTATCCTGAATATTTTTTGATAAAGAGCGGAGACTTTAATGTCGATACGAAATATGATCTTATTATAAAGAAAGGTCTTACCGGAAAAATTGGCGGAGAGCTAAAATATGAGTATTCGCAACCCATTTCGTTTGGTGAGGTTGAGCCAGCACTAAGGTTCGTTGATGAAAAGGAATTTTATGTTTCCGGAAAAGGTTCCAGAAATATCGAAGTAGCTATTATAAATGTTCCAAAAATCACCGTTAAGCTTACTAAAATATATGAAAACAATATTATAAACTACCTTAAAAATAATAACGGATATTACAACGATTATTATGACGAGTATGGCGATTACGAAGAGTATGGAGATTATTATTATGGTAATGGAGGCTATACAGGAGATTTAGGCGATGTTTTATTTGAAAAAGAAATTGAAACCAGTGAGTTGCCCCGCCAGGGAGCAAACCGGATTCTTTCCCTCAATTTCGAAGATAAACTATCGGATTATCCGGGAATATATGTTGTAGAAGTCAGAGGCATGGGCGACAGATGGCTTGAAGCGACTAAAGTATTAGCTGTTTCCGATATTGGTTTAATTGTTAAAGAAGGGTTAAACAATATTGCTGTGTTTGCCAATTCAATTAAAACAGCTGAACCAATGTCCGATGTTGAAATATGCTTTATTGGCAGCAACAACCAAATTACACATAAAGCAAAAACGGACGCATCGGGTATGGCTGTTTATGAATATGGTCAGCTAAAAGCTCCTGGATTTGCTACAACCTTGGTAACTGCTAAAATTGGAAGCGATTATAATGTTGTTCCATTAGATCGTACACGCATTAATACCTCGCGTTTTGATGTTGGCGGTATGTATCAGAATTCATCTGGCTTGCAGGCATTCATATATGGCGACAGAAACTTATATCGCCCGGGTGAAACCATAAATTTAGCAGTAATTATACGTGATTATTCCTGGAAGAATCCGGGGTCAATGCCTTTTATCCTTGAATTAGTTGCTCCCAATGGCAAAGTATATAAAACTGTTAGGAAAACACCTGACGAGTTTGGTAGTTTCGAATCGCAAATTGAAATTTTAAAAACGGCCGGAACAGGCTCCTATTCGGCAAATATTTATACAACCGATCGTGTATTAATAAGCTCAGAAATTATTCAGGTTGAGGAGTTTATGCCCGACAGGATAAAAGTAAAAGTTGATTTAAACAAAGAAGAATTTAAACCTGGTGAAAACATTGAGGTTAATATCAAAGCTGAGAACTTTTTTGGTCCTCCAGCTGCTGACAGGAATTATCAAGTAGAACTTACCACTTCGCGAATGAACTTTTATTCGAAGGAAAATCCCCGTTATAATTATTATATCGAAGGAGCTGAAACAAGTTTCAGCAGTGATAACCGCGAAGGTCAGACCGTATCAGATGGTACAGCCATCGAAAGCTTCGAAATACCAGAGTCTTATAAAAATATGGGCTTATTAAAGTCAGATGTGTTTGTAACAGTTTTTGATGAGACCGGAAGGCCAGTTAACCGTTTAAAAAGCTTGAAGATCTATACACAGAATGTCTTCTATGGCATTCAACGCGATAATTATTATGTTAAAACCAATGTCCCTGCTGTATTTGGATTAATTGCTGTGGATAAGAATGGTAAAGCTTTATCAAACACTAAGGCAAATGTTAAACTAATTAAGCATGAATACAAAACGGTGTTGTCCAAATCGGGCAGCTATTTCAAGTACCGCTCCGAAAAAGTTGAAAAGGTAATCGAACAAAAAATTGTTATCTTAAATGGTACTGCAAGTCAGTATTCATTTAATCCGGATCTGTCGGGTACATATGAGCTAAGGGTCTCTGCTCCGGGCGCTTCGAGCTATGTTAGCCAGTACTTGTATGCATATGGTTGGGGAGCTACCAGTTACAGCTCTTTCAAGGTAAATAAAGAAGGTGAAATAGATATTCAAACTGATAAGGATAAGTATAATGTTGGTGACAAAGCAAAAGTTTTGCTTAAGGCCCCATTTACCGGTAAAATATTGGTAACAGTTGAATCAGATAAAGTTCTCGATCATTTCTATATTGAAACGGATAAAAGGGCAGCCTCTTTCGATTTAAACATTAAGGAGGAATATTTACCGAATGTTTATATTTCAGTTACAGCTTTCCGTCCACACGAAAAATCAGATATTCCTCTTACGGTAGCCCATGGTTATGCTTCAATTAAGATCGATAATCCAGATTATAAGATGCCTGTTCAAATAACAGCTGTAGAGAAATCGAGATCAAATACCAGTCAGACCATTAAAGTTAAAGCAAAACCAAATTCAGCTGTCACAGTGGCTGTGGTTGATGAAGGTATTTTGCAGGTTGCGGGGTATTCTACACCCGATCCATATAGCTTCTTTTATCAAAAAAGGGCACTTCAGGTTCAGTCATCCGATATTTACCCTTATTTATTTCCCGAACTGGGAGCAGTTAAAAGTTCAACCGGTGGTGATGGCTCAGGAATGGAAAAGCGTTTAAATCCTCTTAAAGATAACAGGGTTAAGCTCGTTACATTCTGGAGTGGTATACTTCAGACCAATAGCAGTGGTGAAGCTGAATACACTATAAATATTCCGCAGTTCTCAGGCGACTTGCGCGTAATGGCTGTCGGTTACAATGATTCGAAAGTGTTTGGTTCATCGCAAAAAAACA
>JAHEEB010000610.1 GCA_024640925.1 Bacteroidota bacterium
CACAAAAAATAAAAAAACCACCTAGCAATATTTGCACTATTCTAACTGCAATATAAACACCACTAAAACTTTGTATTGATATATTTCGAGGATTGGGCAAATGGTAAGTGTTCTTATATTTTTCAAAAAGATCAAGATCGTTTGAACTGCAAAACATCATACTGTTATCAATAAGCTGACCAGTATACTCACGTTCTTGCGAGATAAACAAATAATCATTATATAACTCTTCCTTCGTATAGGGTTTATTCTTCAAGTTAGGCTTATAAAGTTTCCTCATAAACTGTTGAGCTATTATGGAATTGTTTAAAATATATAATGATGTTTCAGAGATACTATTTGCATAAAGTACAAATGACTTATTGTTTTGAAGTGATAGCATATAACCAGGTTTATTCCCTCCTTCAAACTCAGTCTGCACAAGCAACATTTTTTGTGGATTAAGTTTTCCTCTGAATCTGACAAATATGCCTGTCGGATATTTATCCCTATCAGATAAATCATCAATATTTTCTACAAAACATGCAGGCTTTACTTCTTTACTCAATGCTCCTGCTCCGGTTATAGAAAAGAATAATCCAATTGTCACGAATACCAACACAACCATAAGAAAAAAAATTCTTTCTGCTTTTGAATTATTGCCAGACAGTAACAAAATAAATCCTTTTAGAAATTAATATTCATACCCGCATAATTAACCTACGACTGCTGGTATCAGTAGCTGTAACATTGCCTTTTTTCAGACAATCAGATTACTAATACCCTTTTCCACAAAAAAAAATATTTCATTCGACAAACCATTTGACATAAGTCAAATAATCACAAAATCCGAAATAGTATCCCAATTTTTTTTGTTGATTCGGGTTAATCCAATTAGTTTAGATATATATCGAAAATCTTATTTCATTGATTAATGCAGTTTTATGAAATGTTTCTATGTCAGGAGTTCAAAAGAATAGAGATCTTTAAATGTCTTTTTGAGATAAAATCCAATAAATTCAAAGCAATTACTTCAGTGGTATGCATTTAGAAAAACATTATCAGAAAAGGCAACCCGAAATATAGAAAATGATTAGAGCATGCAATCATGCTAAAAATGTTAGGAGGATATGTATTCCTCCTAACATAAAAAAAACCATAATTAATAGGTTAATAGTTACTTTTTATTGTGGCGTTTGAATTTCCTGTTGTAAATCATTTGCAATACTTGCTATTTTGGTATATTGCCAATACGCTATACTGCTACCAACTAATGAAATAATTATTGCAGCAATCAACAATCCCTTTCCTACCTTCTTTTTTACTGCAAACACAATACCTATTACACTTATAATAATGGACAAAATGCCGATATAAAAAGCATAAATGCCAAAACATGGAATAAAAGAAACGATTAATGCAATAATGCCAAGAACCAGACCTGCAATCCCAAGACTGGTCACTATATTAGATTTGTTTTCCATAATTTATTTTTTTATTAAAACACTTCAGATTAAATAATTTAACACTTTAAAGTTTTCCGAGCTTATTGAGTACCCATATAGCTGCAGCCACCTGATCAGGTCCATCGCATAACGATTTAGCATCACTTAGACTCCCCCAGCTGTTTCCTGTGCCGGTTTCAATATTGCTACCATTTAGGTATCCAATTGTGCTGCCTCCAAGATCCTCTACTGCCCACTTGCCATCTCTGCGTTTTAGATAAGCTATTGTTGAATTTCCCTTTTCTATTCTGTAATCGGAACCGGAAATTACAGCATATCCCCAACTACTTCCGTTCTTTTCTATCCTTTCCCCGTTGCATTTATATTCTTGCGAATAAACAATCGCAGTCAAAGAAGAGAATAGGATAAACGCCAATATAAATATTCCTTTTTTCATTTTTGTCCCTTTTAAAAATAACAATAAATATTACTTCAAACTATTAGTCAATTTATTAACCCAGAGATGTTCATCTGGGGTTCTAATGCTGGTTTATATTAAGGGATAATTATTTTGCGCTTTTTGCAGCTTCATACATGGTTTTTACCTGCTCTAAGGTATAATCAGCAAGATTAAGACCAGTGCTAAACTCAATAGGATTATCCTTTATTATTAAGTAATAAAATCTGTAATCACTACCACCATCGGTTTTTAGCTTATAAATGAATCCAAATTCTTCTTCACTTACAAATCCATCAAAATTTTCTTCTCCGGTAGCAAGTTCTTTTGCCGTTGTAATTAATTCTTCTTTAGAACTGGGACCGCCAATAGTATATGTAACATCCAGCTTGAATGCATCTTTATCTATTTCATAGTTGGAAATTTTTAAGCCTTCCAGTTCGCTGTTTCCCATCATTCCGGTTTTTACTTCGGCTCCAGCAGGCCCGGTTATAATTACAGGAATCCCTTTAGCGGTTAAATCATACGTTGCTGTTAATTTATTTGAAGTGTTTTCTGTTGAATCTTTGTCACTTTTTGTAGCATTACTTAGAGAATTGTTGTTTCCGCCGCAAGCGACAACAAATACGAATGCTATAGCAATTAAGCCTTGAAAGTAATTACTCTTTTTTCTCATGTTTTTGTTAATTATTTATTTTTTGATTATAATTCTTTAGCCTACTACCATTCTTTTGTTTATTATTCTGTAGGCCAACAGTAAATTTGCTTACTTTTTAACCTGTTTCTGTAAATCTTCAAGGTTTGCTGCTATTCCAACACCAGGAAGTTTAACAGGAGCACCAACTTCTGCATAGAAACCGCCCTGAACTTCACCAAGTTTATATGTAGTGAAACCAATACGATATAAACCAACAACCAATGCTTTTAAAGGATCACTTGCATTGCTGGTTATTCTCATTAAGGAATTGTATTTATTACCTGATGGTTGTGCTGGCATTTCACCAGAGTCATCATTGGCATCATACCTGTTCCATTTAGCTTCTTTACCTTTTAAAATATCATCAACACTTGTTATACCATCTGCTCTTTCAAGATTAATCCAGGTATCAAAATACAATTTGTTTTCTGCTGCGTTTGCTGCATAATCAGCGCCCTTGAAATCTGTTTCAGCTGGTTTCAATCCTTCTGGAATTGGAGAAATCATTCTAATGCCTAGCTCAGGAGCAACAGCAGGAACCCATACATATAGATAATACATTTTTTTACCATCTACAACTTCGTCAGGAGCTGCACCAGGTTTTACATATCCATAATAGCTGGTAATGCTTGTGTATGGTACACGAATTTCTTTTCCCATAGCACTTTTCTTGCCCATTTCAGCGCCAAATTTGTCTAATTTTTGTGCATTAGTCATCATTCCAATTCCGAAACAAATCAAACCGGAGAATACAATTTTTTTAATCATTGTTTTATATTTTTTATTACCCTACTCGTAAGGCTTTTCAGTGCCGCCCCGTTTTTTATAGTGGTATCCGAACTCCACTTAATTTATATTCATAGCTGATGAATAATGTCAACGTACTGTTTTGATTGGATGGACTTAAATACTTTAACCAGTAAAAGCAATTAATAACTTTTCATCAATATAACGTTTGCTGTATACTTGATTGTAGATGCTATTAAGTGACTCTTGTCAATTTGTTTTGTTAAAGCAAATATTTTCTGTTCAGATGCCGCAAAATAACTCCTATTGATTTACTATTTCATCATACTTTTGTATGAATTTGGTTTAATCATACAAAAGTATGATAGCTTTATAGTATGGTCACAGCAAAAACCCAACCCTATTTGTTTTTAATATTGGAGTGAAATAAAACATTTTAAATGGCCTTCCTCATCTTTTTCACTTATCATCCGAGCAAATAAATAATGGAAGTACAAAAAATACAAATTCAATGACAAATTTTGGTTTTTTGTATTTCT
>JAHEEB010000073.1 GCA_024640925.1 Bacteroidota bacterium
ACTTGTTTTCTTTTTCTTTCATTTTACTGATATTACAATAATTTATATTCCATAGATTATTGGCTAATAGCATTTTTTATTATTTTTATTGCAGAACTTTTGTCGAAATTTTTAAAAATAATAGATAGTAATTGACACCTCTTACTTAATAGAATTAAGATTTGATACGCCAGTTAATCATAGATACATTTGCAGAAACTTTTCAATCTTTCATTTCTGAAATAATCTCACCTTAAAATCTGTTTTCATATGAAAAAATATTCTTACTTGCTTCTTGCACTCTTTTTATTAAAGCCATTTCTTGCACTAGCTTTTTCAGGAGGTACCGGTACGTCAAGTGATCCATATTTGGTTACAACACCTGATGAATTGAATTCTATCCGAACCATAACAACCAGTAAATATTACAAGTTAATGAACGACCTGGACCTTACCGTAGCATACCCTAACTGGGTGCCGCTGGGAGCAAATTCAAATTATTTTATAGGATATTTTGACGGTAATGGATTTAGGATAAAATTTAAAATCACCTCTGCCAGTCAGGACTATGTTGGTCTTTTTGGTCAGGCACACTATACTATTAAAAACCTCGGTGTAGATGCTGATATTACTACAACAATGGCTCGTGTAGGTGGTATAGCAGGTGGAGGAGACGGAACTTATACCAATTGCTATTGTATTGGCAAAATTTCAGGATACTATTCAGTGGGTGGTTTGGTTGGTGATAATAATGGAACTATAACCGACTGTTATTGCACCGCTGCCGTTACCGGAACTTATAAATGGGTTGGAGGTATCAGTGGCGTCACTGCCAGCAATATTACTCGGTGTTATAGTACCGGCAATATTACAGGAGTTTCAAAGGTAGGAGGATTAATTGGTCAGAACTATATTAATGCTACAATATCTTCATGTTACAGTACCGGAGATGTGACAGGGACTACTGAAGTTGGAGGGGTGGTTGGAGTTCAGTTTGCCGGTACTATTATTTCCTGTTATAGTACTGGAAATGTAACCGGAAGTTCATACGTTGGAAGTTTCGTAGGCCGTAACTATAACTATTCTACAGAAATTGGTATAGTTACTTCTGGTTATTTTGATAAATTAACCTCTGGTCAGGTTAATGGTATAGGAGGAGGAACAGGAGACGTTACCGGAATCATTACCTCCGAAATGAAGAAACAAAATTCCTTTTCGCCAACTTACTGGGATTTTACCAATGTATGGGAAATTGCCGAGGGTTTTACATACCCTGCCTTGAGGATATTTAGTAATAATGCTCCGTTTGCTTTTCGCGATTCAGCTTATGGTCCGTCAAGTTATGCAATTTCCAATGTTTTGCTGAACGATTATGATTTTGAAACACAGCAAACAAAACTGGTATTTAAAGTTTTAAAAATATATGGTACAGGTACTTTAAGTGCAAATGTATATTCATTTCCGGTTGGCAGTACGGCAGGATATACAGACTCATTGCTATACAGGGTAGGCGAAGTAGTTACTACTGGCGATACATTGTGGGGCAACAATACAAAAGCAATATTAATGATACCAACGTTTACGGCTAGTCCGGCAAATGTCTCAATTAGAGCTGCTGACCATAGTTCCGCAACAATTTCAGTTAACAGTAATGTAAAATGGACTGTTACCACATCAGCTTCATGGCTTACTCTTAGTGGTTCATCCGGCAATTGTAAGGGAAGTATTACCTTAACTGCGACCGAAAATACACTGGCATCAGCTCGCTCTGCAACAGTAACATTTTCTTCTTTACTCGGAACCAGCACAATTCAAATAGAACAAGAGGCCAAACAAAAACTAACTATTTCTCTGGATGCCCAAAACAAAACCTATGATGGAAATACAAATGCAGATGTAACGGCATCCATTTCAGATGGCCTTAGAACCGTTGATAATATTACTGTAACTGCCTCAAATAGTAGTTTTGATACTAAAAATGCAGGAAATGGGAAAACAGTAACTGCCGATATTGAAATTAGTGGTACCGATGTTGGAAATTATACTTTTAGTAATACAGCTACCACAACAGCAAATATCACTCCTGCAACTTTACTAATAGACATTACCGCGCTAGATAAGGTTTACGACGGAACTGCAAATGCCAATGTAACTGCATCCATTTCAGATGGTCTGATAACAGGTGATAGTGTCACTGCAACTGTCCCTAGTGCTTATTTTGATAATAAAAATGTTGGAAATGGTAAAACAGTGACTGCCAATATTGCAATTAGCGGCTCCGATGCCGGAAATTACACTTTCAGTGACACAGCTGCCACAACAGCTAATATCACTCCTGCAAATTTGTTAATAGACATCACCTCGATAGATAAGGTTTACGACGGAACTGCTACTGCCAATGTAACGGCATCCATTACAAGCGGACTTAAAACAGATGATGATGTTATAGTAACTGCCTCTAGTGCCAATTTTGATAATAAAAATGTTGGAAACGGGAAAACTGTAACCGCCGATATTGCAATTAGCGGTACCGATGCTGGAAATTACACTTTCAATGATACAGCTGACACAACAGCCAATATTACTCCTGCAACTTTAGTCATTATCATTACTGCTCAAAATAAAACTTTTGATGGTAACACAGATGCTATAGTTACGTCTTCAATAAGCAGTGGGCTTATTTCAGGAGACGATGTTACAGTTGAAGTCTCCAATGCAAAATTTGATAACTCCACTGTCGGAAATAATAAAACAGTAACAGCCGATATTGCAATTACTGGCATCAATGCCGGTAATTATATTTGCACTACTACTGCTACTACTTCTGCGAATATTCTGAAAGCTCCATTGAGTTTAATATCTTCAAATACCACTTCAACGTTTGTTAAGGTTTTTCCAACTGTTAACAGGGGAGACTTTAACCTAGAACTTACGAACCCTGATAATGGTCAAGTATTTGTTACCATATTTGATCTAAATGGTAGGCAAATGGCACAATTCCAATATAACAAATCAAACTCCACCCAACTTTTTAGTATCAATATTAATACATTGACTTCTGGTACGTATTTAATAGAAGTAATGATTAACAGCTATAAAGAAATAAAACGAATTATAGTAGAGTAAGATTTTAATTTGATCATAACATTAGGTGGCAAAATTAAAATATTTTCCACCTAATGTTATTTTAACCCTTTTTGTAACTGTTTAGCAATTTTGGTTTCATTTTTTCCAATCTTAAACGCTATGTACAAAGCTTCTACTAACTCTTCGAATTTAGCTGGTTTTTTGTTTATATCCTCTATAACACCAGATTTAGAAATTAATACCTATAGATTTTAAATACCCAATTTTTATGTGTTTAAAAAATGGGTTAATTTCAGGCAAAAATTATTATGAGAAGAAAAGATCGGGAAATTACCGATATCGCACAGATAGAAGAAATAATTGGAAAAGCAATTGCTTGTCATGTTGCCCTTGTTGATGGGTCAATGCCTTATATTGTAGCGCTTAATTACGGATATGTTAGCGGCAATCCCCCGAAATTATATTTTCATTGTGCCATGGAGGGTAAGAAGCTTGATGTTATTGCTAAAAACAATAATGCCTGTTTTCAGGTGGATATTAACCCCGAACTTGTAGTTGCTGAAAAAGCATGTGGTTTCAGCATGAATTTTCAAAGCGTTGTCGGTTATGGGAAGATTTATCGGGTTGATTCTGAACAGGAGAAGATAGAAGCACTGAACTGTATAATGAAACATTATACGGGAAAGGATGATTTTGAGTACAACCCTAAAGTTCTTACAGCAATTGTTATACTCCGCCTGGATATTGACGAGATGACCGGTAAACAAAAAAAATAAACATATCCATGCAACCTTTTTATTTTTCTACTCTCTTTAGAGAAGAAAAATGAAACATCAATGAGAATAACCCTGGGTGCAGTTTTATCATTCCTGTTTTTGGCGGATATGGTCTTTGTGTCATGTTCAACGTGTACAATCGATCGAACCAATCCAAAGGATCAATATAATAATAACTCCGTTTTAATTAGTGCACAATCTCAAGAAAATCAAGTGAACTCCTTTGTTAAGTCTAATCTAACTATTAAACAAAGGGATTCAATAAAAGCAAGGACACAGTTTGGAAGAAAAGATGTAAAATCCTCGACTGTAATGGCCGATGATTCAATATATTTCAAGGAAGGTAAAATTCGGGTTTCTCATAAACCCGGTTCGAACCTGAAAAAGAACAATACCTATTCTAAGAAATAATATTCTATGTCTCTAATACAATTCATAGAAGAATTTTAGAGATGTTGTTTTATGACATTCTCATTGATTTTCTTCGCGGGTAAATGGATAATTCTCTAATGTGTTATATATTAATTGACAGGTAAATAAAATCTAAAAATTTACTACTCATTAACAGATTTTTAGCATTTGATTAAAACTTTTTCAACTTACGTTTTAACGTTATAAAATTCTTAGTATTTTTGTGGCCGATCAACTTGGGCATTTTTTACATGATCGAAATTCGAAAAGGTAATTGGAAAAATTTTTACCACTTGGCCACCTTGCCTTTTCTGCTGAAAGAGACAAAGACATTGTTCATAAAGTTGCTATTAAACTTTCGGACAGAAATGACTCCCTGGAGATACGAATAAATAATATATCGTATCTCCACAGGGGCAGGTCAATGTTGCTGTCAGTAACTTGCGTTTTATTTATATCGATCCTGTTATTGTAAAATTCTCATTAGATACTGTAGTTTATGTTGAAAGATCCTAAAACCTCTATAGCCTTATTTCGTATATATAAAAATATACCTTAAATTTTACCTTAAATCCATTTAATTATGAATCGTATTGTTTTAATTTCCAGCATCTTTCTTGTTTTTTGTTTGATTTCAAAGGGAGAAAGTAAATTAATTAATCTAAATCAAACCAAATCATTTAGTTCTTTAATGATTCCTGCAGATACAGATATTTCGGTACAAGAATACAGCATGGTTAACAATACTTGTACAGGTGTAAAAAATGATGTTCAGGTTACTTTGAAAAACAATGGGAGTGCAGCTGTTTCAGGTGTTGCTTTAACAATCGGATGTCAGATTAATAAACAAACACCTGTTGAAGAATATTTTGAACAACTTATATTTTTAACCGGTGAAACGAAAACATTTACTTTGTCTAATCCAATAAATTTGGATATTGTTGGAAATGATACCATAACATTTTATATCCGACAGGCTTTTCAGGATTCAAATCCGGAAAATGATACACTGGTTTCGGTTGTTACAGTAAAGGAATCGCCTGTTGATGACTGGGAATCCGATACGATTATTGAAAACGCCACTTCATTTGTTCTTGATGCAGGTGAAGGAATGTTAAGCTATCAATGGCAAGATAATTCAACAAACAGATTTTATGATTGCACCTTTACTGGTTTGTATTCAGTAACTGTTGCATCGTCAAATAATTGTTTTACAACGAAAAGTAAATTCGTGATTTTTTCTTTTACTGACATTGCGGTTAGAGAATCTCATGTGCCTAACTATTTTTGTTCTGGGTTGAAGAATATTTCAGTTGATTTACTAAATCTAGGGAAAGATCTTGATAGTATTTCATTAACAATTGGAGTTCAGGTTAATAACCAAACACCGATTGAGGAAGAATTCAATCTGCCTGAAACGTATTGGAAACTAGATAGCCTATGTACATTTACTTTCACTAACCCAATAAATATTAATTTTATTGGCGATAATACACTAACATTTTATGTCAGGCAAAATCAAGATACAAATCCCCAAAATGATTCGCTGGTTAAAGCCTTTACAGTTATGGAAGCGCCTACAGATGACTGGAACTTTGATACATTATTTGTAAACTTACCTTATGAACTTGATGGTGGTGTCGATATGATATCCTATCAATGGGAGGATGCCTCCAATAGCCGATATTATACTTGTAATTTCGAAGGCTTTTATTCAGTAACTGTAATGTCAGCAACAAGTAAATGTTCTACAACAAAGAGTATGTATTTAGCCGAATGTAATTGCTTGGATAAAATAAATGAGATTACAGCAAAGAATCTCCAGGTGGAGTTATACCCTAATCTGACAGATGAATTTTTAAAAATCAATGCCAGTTTATTGACTGGTGAGGAATTTACAATTGAACTTATCGATGGTTCGAACCATATAGTGTGGTCCGACAAACATAAAGGACTTGAAGCATACTCAAACACATTGGATGTAAAGGGTTTTGCAAGTGGAATTTACTATGTGCGATTTAGTAATACCAAAGTTAACGAAGTACAAAAGATTATTGTTTATTAATCAATATCTGTACAAAAGATTAATTAGAGCGGTATAAGAAAATGCCGCTTTTTCTTTTTTCGGCTTTTTCATTAAAATTTCGTTCTTCATTTTATACTTTAAGATTATATCTACCTTTAGATTTGAAGTATGATTTTTAAAAGTTGGTAAAAACGGTTGCAATGAATAAAAAAGAATTTATCAGGGTTACTCTTTTCTTGTGTCTGTTCTCAACTTCGGCATTTGCTCAAAAGCATACCATTCATGGGTATATTAAGGATAAAAGCAATGGTGAAGCATTAATTGGGGCGAATATTATGGTTAAGGGTACAACCACAGGAACAGTAACGAACCCCTATGGATTTTACTCCCTTAGTCTTGAATCCGGAAATTATACGCTGGTTGTTAATTACATGGGATATCAGGAGGAAGAAAAGCTCATTGAACTGAATGGCGATATTACTTATAGTCCTGAACTTGACATAACATCTGAGCTTATGGACGAAGTGGTTGTTACAGCCCAGGCAAAAAACGAAAACATAGTATCAGCAAAAATGGGGGTTGAAAAGCTTTCGGGAAGAACAATTGAGAGAATTCCGGTTCTATTGGGTGAGGCCGATGTAATGAAGGCTCTTAAACTATTACCTGGTGTTGTTTCTACAGGAGAAATGAGTTCCAATTTAAGCATCCGTGGAGGGGCACGTGATCAGAACATGATCCTGCTCGATGAAGCAACGGTATATAATGCTTCGCATCTGCTCGGACTCTTTTCTGTATTTAACAACGATGCCATTAAAAGCGTTGAAATGTACAAGGGGAGCATTCCATCGCAATATGGTGGAAGAATATCATCGGTAATCGATATTCGGATGAAAGAGGGAAACGCAAAACAAATCAGTGCTGTTGGAAGTATTGGAATATTAACCAGTCGAATAACTCTGGAAGCACCGGTTGTAAAAGATAAAGCTTCGATATTAGTCTCAGCGCGGCGCACATACATAGACCTTATTATGAAGCTGATGCATAAGGCTAATAGCACTGTCCCGGAATTGCCATATTTTTTCTACGATTTCAATGCAAAAGCCAATTATACAATTAATGAGAAACATAGGATTTATCTGTCAGGGTATTTTGGAAGGGATGTATCGAGGTTTGAATTAAATGAAGACAACACACAGACAAACGAATGGGGTAACTATACGGCTACTTTTCGCTGGAACTATATGATTTCTCAAAAACTTTTTGCCAATGTCACCCTTTTGGCAAGCAATTACAATTATTTAATTGAGTCGAAAAGTGTATATGGCGAAGATAAAAAAGAGCAGGCATTTGCTTGGAAGGCTTTTATAAAGGACTATTCGGCAAAGGTCGATTTCAATCATTACCTGAATCCTTCGAACTCATTGAAATATGGGATAGGAACAACCTATCACGATTTTAATGTTGCTGATATCGAAGGGAATATGGATACACTTAAATTTGACTTCCGCCTTCCTAAATACTATAGTTTGGAAAGCTCGGCTTATATTAGCAATGTTCAGAAAATGGGCAATAATCTTACATTTGACTATGGATTAAGGGCTTCGATGTCACAAAACCTGGGTTCAGGTACTGTTTATAAGCTCGAAAACTATGAGGTTACTGATACCATAAAATATAAACGAAATGAAATTTATAAATCCTATTATGGAATCGAACCTCGTTTTGCGGCAACTCTGGTAATTGATAATCAAAATTCGTTAAAAGCTGGTTATTCACGCACCGTACAATATGTAAATGTAGCATCGAATTCGAATGCCGGAACGCCACTTGATGTTTGGATGCCTGTAACGCCAAATGTGAAACCACAAAGTGGTAACCAGTTATCAGTCGGATATTTCAGGAATTTCTTTGATAATATATTGCAAACCTCAGTTGAAGTGTACTTTAAGAAAATGAACAATCAGATTGAATTCCGCGAATTTTCTAACCCCTATTTTAACCCTCAGATTGAATCCGATTTCCGGTTTGGCGAAGGACGGGCTTATGGTGTCGAACTTATGGTGAAGAAAGCCGAAGGGAAATTTACAGGTTGGATTAGTTACACGTTGGCAAACAGCGAACGAAAAATTAAGGATATCCAGGAAAAGGACTGGTTCCCGTCGCCATACGACCATAGACACAATGTTTCAGTGGTTACTATGTACGATTTCACCAAACGTCTCTCTGTGTCGGCCAACTGGGTTTATATGACCGGGCAGCCATTCGATGCCCCTGCTGCCCGCTGGCAATATGGAAATATTATTCTTCCTTATTATAATGGAAAAAATGGTTCGCGCTACCCCGATTATCACCGGTTGGATCTTGGCGTTGAACTTAAAAACAAACCAATTAGAAAGTTCAATAGTTCCTGGACTTTCTCGGTATATAATGCATATAATCACAAAAATGCAAATCTGATATACTTTGAACCGGAAGGTAACAATGTTACGAAGGCATATCGCTATGCCATGCTGCAACGGATATTTGCTGTGTCGTTTAATTTTAATTTTTAATCAAGAATCATCAATGAAAAGAATATTAATTTATATTATCGTTCTTATTACCGTTCTTACCTCGTGCTCAGAAATGGTAGAAGAAATTGATTGGAACGCTGAAAATATACCGAATAAGCTTATTGTTGAAGGAGATATAACAAACGAAACGGGACAGCATCCGATAACATTAAGACATAGCGATTATTATTTTGCAAATTCGCCTTCGCCGGTTGTCTCAGGAGCTACAGTTTCGGTACTTTACGGTTCAACGGTTATTGAATATTCCGAAGATCCGAAAAACCCAGGAACATATAAAGCAAATGAAGAATTTGCAGGGGAGATAAACCAAGAGTACACTCTAACAATTGGATTATCTGAAGAACTTGATGGCGCTGATGAATACTCTGCTGCAACAACCATTATAGAAGGAATGCGCATCGATTCTATATCAGCAGAGCTATACAGTAATCCATATCAAATGGATGGTGAGGATTCCACTATTATAATACTTCTTGCTTATGGTCAGGAGCCCGAGCAGTTTATAAATTATTATTTAATGAAATTATATAGAAATGATACTCTGCTTTCTGATACAATAGTCGACTATCCGGTATTCAGTGATACAGACAACGGAATGAATGGGGAAAAAGTTCTGGGATTCTTTCTGGCAGAAGATTATTCTCCGGGAGATATTATTACCCTTGAATTATATTCTATTCCTAAAGATTATAAGATCTTTCTTGATGGAGTAAATCAAATTTCTCAGCCAGGCGATCCGTTTGGATTTTCGGGACCTCCGGCCAATGCAGTAGGCAATGTTAATGAGGGCGAAGCCTTAGGATTTTTTTATGGAGCTTATGTTGCAAGAGGCAGAACAAGTGTAAAGGAAAAACGGGAAGGGTTTTATTATTAATTCTTTAAAGGACAGTTAGAAAAAAACCAATCACAGATCCCCGATCACTGATCACCAGGATGAATCTTAGAAATATCTTGGATTTGTGACTTTTGCCTTCTCTTTTCTGTCGATATAGATATTTAACGAAATCTCATGCGAACCATACTGATGATGAATTAATCTGGTAGTTGCAATATCATATGAATAACCGAAAAAATATTTTTGTTTGAATCCGATTTCGAAAAATAGTGAAACGGAGTTTAATGTTTTGTATGATGCTCCAAAAATATAGTTCTCTTTATAGAAAATGCTTGTACTTAAGTCCATTTCGAATACCGAACTGAAATTAGCTTTTGCAATGAAACTGGGTTTAATCTTAAATTCTTCATTTAGCTCAAAGATGTAACCACCTGTTAGGAAACATACTTTTTGAATATTAAAAAATTCGTTGTAGCTCTTGGTACTGAAAAACTTGTATAATTGTGGAAAAGAAAGTCCAACATAGTAATCATTGCTTTTTAAATAAGCTCCAAAACCAAAAATCGGGAGTATTGATTTCTCATCATTTTGAAAATTCTCATCGGCTGCTTCATC
>JAHEEB010000611.1 GCA_024640925.1 Bacteroidota bacterium
CTTATTAATAAGCAAACACAGAAAATTGTAAATATTTTTCTCATAAAAAAATCAATTTTCACAGGCTGGTTTTTATTTTTTAAAATTATTGCGATTTTTTCATTTCAATTTCAGCATTTAGCAACTATCTTTTTTAATTATTACTTCATAATCAGGGTGAAAATAATATGGGCGCGCAGGTTATTGAAATAGTATAAGTAAAATTATAGTTTCCATACCATTCATCCTTTAATCATAATTTGGAAAACTAAAAGAGTATAGCACTTTAACATCATTATTATCTTGTAAATCGAATCTTATTTCAATAATTCCTGCTGAAACACCTTTAGAAATTATTAATTTATTTTTATGCTCCCACTGATATGTTATGTATTTTTCTTGGATAATTTTATTCTCTTTAGGTAATTCTGGTAGAAAGCCAGAGGCGATTAAACTATGCTCAGAAACAAACATTTTGTAAGCAATCTGCATTATAGTTTTCTTATAAATGCAAGTCTGAATCCATTCCCTATTGTATGAGTAATCAGGATTATCCCCAGAACAATCCACCTGAATATTTTCATTAATATTATTAAAAGAAGTTGGATTTTTCACAAACAAGATCAAATATCCTTCCACATTAACAATAATTTTTTCATCAATATATAGTATTTCGGCATATGGATATTCACAACCGACATTTTCATCTCCAAAATAATTACTTATACTGATAATGCTATCTGGAAGGTCAATATTAAAAATACTTTTAATCGATTTGCGGTATATTTCACAAGTGCTGTTGCTTTTGTAATAATTATGGATACTGATTTTTTCTATATAAATTTTCCCACTACATTGCTCGGGAATAATTATTGAATCATTTCTTAAAATTATCTTTTTGATATAATTTGTCCCATTTTTTTCGGAGGTTGATGTGATATTGCTTTTCCCATCATCAGAATAATACCCGGCTGCTTTAAAATACCAAGTGCCGCAAATTTCAAATTTATTGTCTTTATTGTATGTTTTTATTTTCTCTGTTTGAGTTTGATCAGTTCTATTTTCACGACAAGAGAAAGTTGCTAAAAGAAAAGAAATTAGAACAATTAGTTTCATAATCTTTTTCATGTTAATGACTTGAGTTATAAACATTATTTAGGAACATATTTTTTTCTGCATTTCGGCGCTTTACTAAACCATCTACACCATTATTTGTTATATCTAAAAATTATTCTGCGGCATTTATGTAGTCTGCACTATTTATTTTATCATAAAGTTTTTGAGCTCCTCCTGAGGGTAAAAAGTTTTCACCACAATTAAACAACAAACTTACTAATGCGTCAAATTCATATTGAAAAAGCTCTACTTTGATCAGTATTTGAATAGCTCTTTCAAATCTAATTAAATCTTTTTTAAATATTTCAGTTGCATCATCTTTTGTTATCCCATAAAATCGCTTTCTGATTCAGAACCATCGCAGTTTCCTTTATGTATATGCCTGTATTAACATATACAGCGGACAGAATAATATTGAAATTTTTGCAATTTCAAAAAGCACGATTGACAAACTATTTACTTATCTTACCTCTCGGCCATGGGGCCATAGTTGGAGGTTACTTTAAACTTACCCTGCTTTTATGAATGTAACCCCGTTGACTTTTATAGTCTACACTCCACCAATCTTTATTATCAACTACAAATACCAGGAAAGTCTGGTCTTTATAAATTTTAAAAATCACCTCTGATTTGGCGTTAGGATCCTTATGTATATTGATATATCCATCCGGGTCGTTTATTATGGCTTCTTCCCATCCAACCTTGTGTTGTCTTTGTTTGTCTTCATCATAAAACTTTTCACTATATTCAGTCAAATTCTTCAGGTTGTAATAATTCTTTTCCTGTAGTTTTTTTCGCCATTCAGGGTACATATCATAAACAAACCCAGCATTTCCCCAAACACCAGCTTTACAGGAAGCATCCATAATATAGGCAACAGCTTTTTCCGGATTATCATATTCCTCAGGGTTTTTAATCATCAAATCGATAAGGCTGGTAAGAAGGGTGAAGCCGTCTGGTGGATTAAGCTCAACGATTTTATCCATCATGTCGTAGCGAAAGCACAAGAACTCTTTGTTTTCTTCCAATACCAAATCAAACATTAAATCTACAAGTGAGTTCTCATTTAGGAAATCTAACTTGCTAAAGGCATAATTAAGAAAATCTTTATTACCGGTATATCCATATTCTATTACCAAATCATTTATAAATGAGGGTGAATTCATTTTAAACCATGCTATTTCTTTTGTTTCTTCATAGAAAATTAAGTTATTATAATGACAAATATTTCTCAGATCAACAGAATCTCCACTTCCTTTATTTCCGTTAAACAATAAGATAAAATTATCACCATTGACAGCAATCTCAGGCATCAAATCGTATCTAAGAGCTAAAATATTATCGTTGTAATCATCAATTTTCATTTTAAAAACTTCATTAACTTTCCTTTTGAAAAAGTTTTCATCTGGAAATTTAAAACCACAATTTTTTAGTGCATTTATAGCATCAATCAACATTCTGGGTTCTGAACGAATAAAATCTGCGTGATTAAAATCCATACCCCCTTCCATAAACCTGTTACAAAGAGGAACTTTTTTTGTGGAATCCGGCAATATTGTCATACATTTTAAGCTTTTTGGGTCAATACTATAAATTTGTTCCATTTTATCCTTTCTTTGAAACTGACAGGAAGTAAGGCAAATAATTATTAATAAAGCATTTAAATTACATTTCATATTATTAAGTATTATCAGTTTTCAATTATTCCAATCCATTTAGTCGCGCCAGTTGCTTGATCATCTCATTTTCTTCTATGACATTCCGTTCTTCGATTATTATCCGAACAGGTCGTTTCTTTATTTCTGTTTTTTTATGTAGACCATGCTGATCGTATATACCTGTACTATAGCATTATCTGTGTAGTTTGCGCGAAGTAGTTGTTTCTGGTCGTTCGGGTCGGCAAAATAGGCATTAGGATGAATGGTATGGAAACTATAATTTCACATATAAATTATATGCACTTGGTGGATAATGCAACGGCAACATACGCCATTGGCATCCAGATTTGGTTATGTACAGTGTTGCATTCATAACATCCAGCATAGAATATTTTCGTTTTCTACCATCATCTACAAGGTTTTTTATAACTTGCCATTGACTATTGGTCAAATCACTTGGATAATGTCTCATTACTTTAATGATTTTGGTTATTTCGTTAAGTAACAAGACTTTTAAATATGGTGGGCCAATAGTTTTTAACACTCCATTTTTGAAATTTAAACAGTCTCTAACTATTTCATCATAATTATTTAAAAAATCCTTAGTTGACATTAATGAGACTGGGCATCTTGGCTTGAGTTGGGGAAAATGACTTCTCTCTTGTTCGTGTCCCCACGGATCAGCAGAGGTTTTGCTGTTTCGTGGGGACATGAACCGGGCGGGAGAAATTCACAAGTCAAAGATTTACGCCTCGTGATTATTTTTTATTCGGTTTTTTCAACTTCAACTTCAATATTTGAAACAGCATCTATCCATATTGCAGGGCTTTTTATAAAGAATTTTTTACCTCTTTGGTAAAGTTTTAATAATGGGTAATATTTTTTATTGTAATTAGTGCCCTCAATAGTATTTTTATAATAAAGTAATATTGTATCGTGTTCTTCTTTAATACTGCATAAATCATAGAAATAAGTTTGAAATCCATTTCCACCGAAAAAACAACTATCTTTTTTGATCACCAATTCATAACTAATCATTTGCCCCCCCATATTGTTCTCACCTTCTGAAATTGTGTTTGTAAAACTGTAATCGCCATACCATATTTGAT
>JAHEEB010000612.1 GCA_024640925.1 Bacteroidota bacterium
CGGGGGCATTACCGAACGCACAAATGCAAATTCATTGCCCTGCCTCCAGATGCGTCCTTCGAGCTGACGAATATCTGTCGGGTTCCAATCGGGATAAAGGTTGTAAATGACTGTTCCCCGTTTTTGAAGGTCAATTCCCTCGCGGATAGTAGCGGTTCCGATAATGATTTTTACAACACCTGCCAGAAAAGCCTCTTTGACGTTTTCCTTTTTGATATCGGAAATGGAACTGTCAATGATTTCCACTTCGTCGAAGCGGGTATTGTTGTACAAAACGTTTTTCTGGTACCCGGATTCTTTTTCCAGGTACTCCTTAATCAGCTTAAAATATTCCTTTCCACGGTTCATGTAGAGAACCTGGCCGGAAACTTCCTTCAATACCTGCGGTGCATCTTTCATATCCCTGGCAAGTTTTTGGTGGTATTGTTTTACTGTCCGGCAACACTCACAGGCAAAAAGGATTTTGGGACTTTCTTCAACAAATTCCTTATAGTTTTCCGGTCGGTCAGCATTTCCGGCATAGAGATAGGGTGAAAGAGCATTGTCCAGGCTATAAGCCATTGCCCTGAAAAGATCGCCCATGTTCAACCTTCCACTGGTTGCGCTTTGCGCCAGGGCAACAATCTTTGCCTGGTTCATCTTCTGTTTTGCGGTTGGCTCGATATAGGTCAGTACCTGCTGCGATGGGCTTAGTTTCACTGTTTTTCCATCGGGTAATTTATCGTAAATCATGGGTAAGTTCACCTTCACAGGTCTTTTAACACCTGCTTCCTCACCGGTTTTGTAAAGGATATGGTTATAAATAAGCTTTTGTAGAATGAGCCGGTTTGTAAAGCTTCGGATAACTTCCTTTTCAACAATCTCCTCCTTGTAATTGGCCGTCCACTCAACGGTGGGAAGAACAAACATGTCGAAAAAGGCATTGATGTGGTAAATGCCGTTTTTCTGCATACTCTCATAGGCTACAAGAGAAAGCATGGAGTAGATTTCGAGCGGACTATTGGTAAAAGGTGTAGCTGTGAGCAGCATAATATTATTTCCATGAGTACGCTGAATGTAATTGGCATGAAAAAAAGCTTTGATTCCTGTTTCTGAAACTGCCGAGGTAATGTTATAGCGTTTATTGCCTTCATCATCGCTTTTTACCTGTTCAAATACATTTTTACAGCGATGTGCTTCGTCTATTACCAGGTAATCGAACCCCAGGGTATCAATATCACACACCGTGTTCTTTTCACCCAAGCCGATTTTTTCGCGGTATTTCTGGTAATCGATTTCAGCATCACGGGCTGATTTTTCAGTGCTTTGTCCAAGAATATTCACCAGCTCGGTAAAGAGTTCTTCAGAGACATTTCCGGAAAATCCGATTTGCTTAAACCCTTCGTAGGTCACAATAGTGATGCTATTTTCAGGCACTTGCTTTGAAAAGTTTATTTTCTCTTTTGTCCCTGTTCCCAGATTACTCCAGTCATTGAGCTTTATATCAGTATAGGACAAAACGCCAGGTACAAATTCCCTGGTGTTTTTATCGGTATAGCCGATGATTTCGCCCATCCACTTTTTATATGTGGGCTTAGGTACCACGATAAGCGGACGTTTGCATTTTCCTGAGAAAATATTGGCCGCAAGATTGATAATAGCAGTCATAGTTTTTCCCACGCCGACGTCGAAGGCGCAGATACCGCTTCCTAAAGCTTCAAAGAAGGCAACACCTTCACGCTGAATAGGGGTTATCTGTAACATTCCGGATTTAAACCGCGATGAACATTCAAAACCCACTGGTACACGCTTGTGATTGATATCACTCTGCGCATTGAACATACGATTCCAGGTTTGATCCAGCCTTTGCTGGTCTTCTGTTGTCAGGACTTCATGTAAAAAACGCGAGAACAGTTTCTCACCTTCGTTTCTGGCATTTACTTTCAGTTCTGCCTTCTGATCCGAGGTCAGGTTATCGTCTTTGAGGGGCTTATTGTAGATGTAATATTCAGCAATATCAATGGCATTGCTCTTTTCAAAATCAGAAGACTGCAAGGTATAAAGCCATTTTATATAGATATCACGAAGGGAATAGGTGTTTTCGCCATCAAACCTGAGTTTTATAATTTTGTATTTAGCCGATGAAGAATCTCTTTTAATAGCGAGTTTACCGTTGATTTTTGTAAGTTGTTCGGCATTTTCGGTATCCATAAATTCGGGTCGCACAGAGCAGAGGCTGAACATCTGGGTATTTCGTGCAAGTTCCGAAATGGCCATGATAATTGGCCGCTCCCTGGGATCAGGTTCTCTAACGCTCAACCGTTTGGGAACAGCTTCGACAATAACCCGTAAATGATTATCATATACATCTTTGCTATATTTTTTCTCAATACTTTCTTTGTCCTTCAGGAGTTGATCTTTGCGTTCGTACATATTACCAAAGGAAAATATAGGCAGAGGAAGAAATTCCTGGCCGCTCACAAACATAGCCCCGCATTTTACCAGTTCCGTCAAATCGCTGTCTTTCGCAGAATAAGATTCTGGCCAGTGTTTCATCGGTACACCCTGTTTTCTCTTGTACCAGACCCAGGCTTTGATTTCCGCATCAGAAATTCCTTCGTTGTACATTCTTACGACTTCGGCAAAGGGAACCTTCTTTCCTTCGGTAAAACCTAAGCCAGAAAATTGCTCCGATTGTTTTAACACCCGGGTAATAACCGATTGGTTGCTGTGAATGAGTTTTTTTAAAGAATGTGTAAGATCTCCTAATCCGGTAAGACCTTCTGTTCCTGATAAGGCATTACAACAACTTTTCATACTGCCACTGTGTTTAGGAGGTTCAATAATTTCAGTTTCGAATCAGCCTGTATTTTCATAAGCCTGATTCTTTTTTCTTTTCCATCCTTAATTCCTGCTGTAAGTGTGGAAACAATTTCATCTTTTGTACCCCTGACCATTATCGGAAACTCACGGCTGGTGGTTACAAATTCAGTTCCTGCAATTTTTTCCGGGTGCATGGCAAACCAGGTGTCAAACGAACATATTTCGACAAAGGAGAGGGGAAGATTAGTATTTTCGGTAGGAATGGCATCAGCAATAAGTTTTTCGGATTGTTCCTTCAGGTTTTCGGGAATATAACCGTTCCTCAACAGGATACGGTCGTTGTTTTTCTCCTGGTTCACCGGGTTCTGACCAATAAGATGAGCGATTGCCTTTATCCTGGAGCGATAATATTTTGGGTTTTGTATCATGAAACTACAAGTGAAAAATTCCGTATCTTTGTGAGAAGATTTCTTGTTATGACAACAATTAAGATTACGCTAAGCAGTTTGCCAAAAGCCAAAATACTGGTTTCGTTTCTTCGTACTTTAGGATATGTAAAAGATATTTCAATCGAAGATGACAGAGAACCTTTAACAGCTGAAGATTGGATTCGTCCAGGACGGCCGGCAACAGAAGCAGAAATTGATTCATTAATCGAGGAAATGGAAAAAGATGATGATCCCGGCATGACCACAGAACAGCTGGAAAAGGAAATTGCCCAATGGAACAAAGGAATATACAAGTAATTTGGCAAAACAGGGCAATAAAGTCCCTTATGTCCCTTCATAAATTTATTGCAGAAAACAATCCTGAAAACGCCACACGATTTATTCTCCGGATGAAAGATTTTGGAAACAACCTCGGCAATCTCCCGGATAAATTTCCAGTTAGCCGTTTTGAAAAATTTAAGAAACATAATTACCATAGCGCAGTTTTTGAAAAGAATTTCATTTTTTTCTATAAAATCAAAGAAAACAAAGTCTCTATCATCAATATTATTCGCACTTCCCGTCTGAAATAATCATTCGTCCATTTCACATTCCAGCTGCGGAACTGCGGC
>JAHEEB010000613.1 GCA_024640925.1 Bacteroidota bacterium
CGATATTGGAGGATGGGCGTTTGCCAATAATGAGATTACAAGCATAACTATTCCCGATAGTGTTTATAATATTGGTTCGTATGCCTTTACGAATAACAAAATAGAAAATCTGGTAATACCAAATTATGTGATGTATATAGGCATCGAGGCTTTTAGAAACAACGGACTTAAAAGTTTAACCTTTGAATCGAACAGCCTTCTTAGAGAGGTTCGAATGAATTCGTTTGCAAATAATTCTCTCACAAACGTTATCATCCCCGATGGGGTTTTTGAAATTGAATGGGGTGCATTTTGCAATAATTCTCTAACAAGCGTTGTTTTATCAGAAAGTATTCAGACTATAAATGGAGCAGCTTTTAATAACAATGCCATTAACCTGGTAAACGGAAAACCATCTGAAGGTATAATATATGCACGCAATATCAATGGTACCACAGACAGCACGATTATCGTATCGTATGGAGGAGCATCTGATACGATCGATTTTATACCAGATAATGTTACTTACATATACTGGAGTGCCTTTTGCGAAAACTCACTCACAAATGTAACTATACCCAAAAAGGTTGTCCAGATAGGAAATAATGCGTTTGGCAAAAACTCAATTAAAAAGGTGAATTTTGAAGCAAACAGCAATATCCGAATGATTTCAAGTTACGCATTTCAGGAAAATAGTGAATTATCCGGCATTATTCTGCCTGCAAATGTAAATGCTGGTTTTTCGGGTTATAAAGATGAAAACGGGAACAAATTGAATGTTGGTGATACAATTAAAGACTTTTCTTTGCTTTATGTTGCTGAAATGCCTGCTTATACCATTACCATAGATGATGTGACATTTATTAACGGAGGGATACAGAATTTTACCGGATATACAAATGGGTATGCCAATATAATCATACCTGATAACTTCAACGGAATACCGGTTACCTTTATATGGGAAGATTCTTTTAGAGATAAAGAACTTATGAAAGTAACTCTCCCGAATAGTCTCACATACATCGGAAGTTGGGCATTTTATAACAATAAAATCGATACCATAATAATCCCTAACAGAGTTTCCCATATTGGCAGCATGGCTTATGAATCAAACCATATTTCTTCAATAGCACTTCCAAACCCTGTTGTAAAGGAAGGATATGTTTTTAATGAATGGCAAGATTATAATGGTGCGGTTGTTACAGAAATTACAGATTTAAATTCAACTTGCGAGGCTCAGCTTACTCTTACTGGATATCTGGTATCGGGCAAAGTATATATCGATGATATCGATGGATTATTGATAAACATTAGTGGAGATATTACTGCAATTAGTTTTACCGATTATTCCGGTTTATACAGCTTTGCCCTGGATGCAGGCAGAAGTATTACTATCACCCCAACTATGGATGGTTATACTTTCTCACCCGAAAGCATTACAATTAATACTATCCGGGCAAATACTTCAGATCTGAATTTCGAAGCTATCTCTGTTTCTGTCCATGGAATCTCAGAAGATAATACAATTAAGGTTTTCCCGAATCCGGCATCTGATATTGTTACAATAGAGGCACCTAATGAAATCAACTCCATTGAAGTTTATACATCTTTGGGCGAAAAAATATGGGAAAACAGCCAGGCTATGGAATGCAAAACAATGGTAAACATGAATGAATACCAACAAGGCATTTACTTTATACTCATAAAAAGCAACAATTTTAACTATACGAAGAAGATTATTAAAAATTAAAGAAATAATAAGATTAAAATGGATGTTTCCGGGCAAAACAAGCGTGATAAATTAGATTAAAGATCATTCTTTTTTTTTACCACCGAAACACCAAATAATCGCCAGATGTAAAATATTTCTTTTTGTGAATTTTGGTGTCTTTGCTTAAACCTTTGTGATTTTCCTTTAACTCCAAGGCTCAAAGACTCTAAGATACACTAATTTGTTTTCCTTTGTGGATCTTCGTGACTTAGTGCCTTTGTGCCTTTCCTTTTTTCTTTGTGGATCTTTCAAAGCAGAATTAAAAACAAATCTATACGAACTAAAAAGGTATAGCTTAATCGGATGCCTACAATGTAATTCGTTTTAGCAAAACCTTCAGTTTTCTAACCTATTTATAATTCCCAACTATAAAATTTGTAATAAAAACGAACAGAAGTGTCCGGAAATCATACAGATTCGAACAAGCGGTTATTTAATAAAGTTCTGAATTTTAACTTCTTAATATATTGGCACAAAATATGTACTCCGGGTTCAACCTCATAAACGAATGAGGGAAACAAAATGAAATGAAAACTTTTGCTCCGAAGCATAAAAATATTTCTTTTAATTAGTTTAGGTTAGGTTATTTTATTTTTAGGCATGGCCCCCGGAAACGGGGGCTTTTTTTGTGATAGTGATCAGTGAGCAGTGATCGGTTAGTGAGTTTTGAGATAAAGGAACTTTTTGGGGATCTTTTCTTAGTAAAAACTTTCCTTTTGAAGTTATTCTGTCCTTCTTTAAAAGGAGTACCACAGGAGGTTATTGAATAATTTAACCTGAATATTTTAGCGGACAAATACTTACCTTACCCCCTCAGCTGACACGAGTTTATTTATAACTCGCGCCCACTCAACAACTGCAAATTGCTTTATTTTCGCAGCTTATCACATTTTGAATACCACACTTGGCCATCTGCCCGGAAAAACTGCTTCTATGCGCTTAAGAAATATTTACCCTTCAAATGGAAAGCTTTCTTTGCCTAAAGGCACAGAATATTTATAGAAGAAAATTCCTATTAATGAATGTGACTTTCGGTACATTATAGTTTTATCAATTAGTCCAAACACACTGTTTTTTTTCTTGTCGATGGTTACTATAAATATATATCAAAGCCGAACCCTTAAAAAGTTCGGCTTTTCTTTTGTTTTTTATTAACAAAAAAAAAGAGCGTCTCGACTTTTGAGACACCCTCTTTTTTGTGTTGGCAATAACTATTCTACCAATATTTTGTCCCTACGGGACAATTCCGTAAGGGATTAAATGTTTATGGAAATGGCACTCCCATAGGTTCGACCCGGCTGGGGTCGTATACCATGCAATAATCTTTTTCTATAAACATATGACCTCTCTGAGGTCTGGTTAATTTTTCTTTTTCCCCTTCGGGCTCTCTTCAGCAAGAAACCTTCTGGTTCATTGTTCCGGACTCGCGGTTTTAAACCCCGAGGGTTTAAATGTTTATAGAAAAAAGCTGATACAATGATTGCGATCCCGGCTGGGGTCGAATACCATGCAATAATCTTTTTCTATAAACATGAGGCTGTCCAAAAAGTAAATTTGCCACCAAGGCACAAAGCCCCAAAGACTCAAAAAGATCTTATTTAAAAGACATTAACCTTAGTGATACCTTTGTGTATTAGAGTCTTCGTGGCTATCAACTTTTTGGACACCCTCATATCTAAGCGTGAGTTTTTCCCAACGCTTCAATGACTTCCCAACTCTCTTGTTACTCTGCGATGTTATTAGTGCACATAGTAATTTTAAATTAAACCTCAACCTCCCGTCGAAGCGGGACAAGCTCTTAAAAAGGGGCAATTGTTAATCGGGGTTAACCCGTTTCACTTTGCAGGCTATATGCAATTGAAATTTCTATCGCTTAAGCTGGGTTAAAAAAGAAAACGTTTGTATATTGAAAAAAATAAAAAGCAATTCCATGACGAAAAAACTATATATTTCACAAAACTGAAAAACAGGTGCGGTTTTTTATGAACATACAAAATACAAATAGTTTATGTGCCATAATAACAAAACACTTTAACCATTTAATACAAGGGGATTATGAAATTAACAAATAAAACAGCCATTGTAACCGGATCCACAGGAAATGGGATG
>JAHEEB010000614.1 GCA_024640925.1 Bacteroidota bacterium
TGGCTCGTAAATGTAACTCATTGTAAACTGATAGGTTATCGCCCCGTACTCCACGCACGTCTCGCAACCATCAACCGTTAGCGTGCATTTTGCAAGATTACTCACAATATTATTGTCAATTGAAGAATTTGTTTATATAGACAGTTTTTGATAATTTTATTATATAAAAAAGGATTTTCTTACATATTCAAGATATTTGCATTCAGAACATTAACTGTTAAAAATTGGAGGGAAAAATGAAAAAAACATTAATCGTAACACTTGGATTAAGTGTCATTTCTTTTGTGTTTATGATTTTTTATTTCTTGGCATCCACAGATATTTACCATGATTATGTCAGTAAAACAGTTGTTTCAAGAGGTATTATTAGTAATGTAGAGAAATTACCTGAATGGACAAATTGTAAAGGTGAATGGCTGATTTTACAAACAGATTTTATAATAAGAATCATTTTTATGATACTTATTATATTAGTTCTAATAAAACTAATCAAAAATTATAACAAATAGTCTGTCTAAAGGTAACACCATTTGGCTGTCCTTATAAATATTTCTATTAGTTTATGACAATATATTGTAAAAAATATTTAATGTTTAATAATAAATAAGTAGAAATTATAAGTATTAAAAAACGCACGCTAATAAATAGGAGTTCATGTGGGCTAACAGCCCAACCTCGAAGGGCTCAGCGCAGCTAAACATGAACTCCCGGTTGAATTAAAACCCGGCCTGGCGGCTATGGACTTCTCTTCAGGGATAAAAGGCAAACACGCTAAAACCGGAGTGCCGGGAGAGGCTGGTTTGTTATGAAAGATTTATCTTTTAAAGATATAATCTAACTGGATTCCAAAAGATATGTGATGCATCCCATCATCTTGAAACATCCTAATGCTTTGAGTTTTAAACTCGTTATGGATTGATAATGGAGAGTAGGAGAATCGAAGACCAAACAGAAGATTGTTTATACCCCTTGAATTAAAAGGAACTTTTATTGAGATAATCCATGGCATATCGATATTTTTGAAATTTTGAGCATTAGGGATTTGACTTTGTTCAGCATATTTTTTAATATGCTTTGATGAAAAAATAAGCATTGAGATTGCAGCACCGGTTTCAAAAAAGAAAGTTTTCTTTCTCTTATTAAAACTATATGACCACAATAATGGTATCTCAATATAATTCAACCTGATTGACTCTCTATAGTGATTCGGGAAGGTAAAATGACTTCCTTTTTGTATTAAGGATAACTCAGTTTTTAGATAATTGTTTTTTGTAATTCTTTTTTTTAAACTTACGCCAAACCCTATACCCAATATAGTTCCATTAGATTTTGGCAAAATATTGTTAGGTGCACTTATATCGGTTCCATGAGCTACACCAAAAACAGTAATATCTTCACCTATTATTTTATACTTTGTTTTATTGTATTTACAATAGTTTTGGGCATAACACGCATTTGATAAGATAAATAGAAGAATTAATAATATCTGATACATAATTGATTAATTTGAAAAGCAAACGTGATTTAATGTCGGATATTATTTATATTGTGACAAACAAAAAACTGGCAGTATAATACTACGACAAAGAATCATTAACAATTTTAAATAGTATTTCTGAATACCAATAAAATCAATTATCAGAATGAATAATGTCCCGTACAGAGGTCTCATCAAGCAATGAAGGGCATAACATTAAACAACAGCTATGCCTGCTGGATTAACATACCGCAAACGCTGTAAGGGCAATTCAACTGGATATACCTTTGTTACTACTAATTGTTTTTCAAAAGTATGATAACAACAGAGCCTATAATCATAATGATTGAGCCGATTAGCTTTTTGCGAATGTCCGATTCCCTGAAAAACCTGTGCCCAAACAACACGCTTAGTATAGCAGAAAGTTGAAAGAGAGATAAAGCATATCCAACGGCTATATGTTCAAATGCATAATTGGTGGTATACTGCATGGTTCCAATGCAGGTAATCAGAAGGATGAATCTGTCCATATCTGCCCAACCTCTTTTTTTTACTTCTTTTTTTATATCAAGCCTGTAAATAAATAACAAGATAAATGAAAAGGCAGCTCCAAAGCAACACCAGCTTATTAAAGCAATGGTTGTTGACGATGCCAGAATAACCTTCTTTATAAATACTGCTTCGATAGCTGTTAATATCATAGCCAGCAGGCGGTATTGTATATCGCTTCTTTTCAACAGGGCAAATGAAAACCTTTCTTCTGTTGTGTCCAGAACGAAATAGCTACCGTAAATGATTAATGATACGCCCAAAATTCCCCAAAGATTAGGTATCTCGCCTAGCAGTATAATTGCGACAATAATTCCGACAACCGATTTATAAGAATTGACAGGCCCCAATATCGAGAGTTCTCCTTTTTGAAGTGCTTTTACCAGGAACCCGTTCCCTAACGCCCCAGCTAGTCCCCCTGATATGGAATAAACCCAGAATTGCTGTGATAATGCCGGCCAATGAATAAATGCAGCAATAAAAATACAAACTACAGATAATAGAAAATATGTTAGAAAATTCACCAGTAAAGGATGGGTTCCTTTCCCCGTAAGTTGCTTTTGAAATACGTTTCCTAACGGATTCGAAACTATTCGTAATAACACAGCTATTGCTACAAGAACAGAGCCTGACATTTATTGTAATTTATTTTGATGGTCAAAAAATCAATCGAGAACATAATAATTAAATCATTTCAATTTGTTTATGCAAAAAATCTCCGAAAGGTTTTGCTGCATTATTAATCTTTTTCAAAATCAAATTGTTTTTCGGTTGAAAGAATTCTGTTTCTAAAAATACAGTGTCTTTTTTTATAGTTCGTTTCCAAATACCAACTACTTGTCCGTTTACAACAATAACAGGCCGGAACAAACCATTGCTGGAAAAAACTTTGTTCTGATATTCTATAGGTATGGAAGCTGTTCTGTTTTTATAACTAATGATAAATTCGTCAAATGCAGGTAAAAAAAATAGTGTATCTTTTTTGTGTGTTGGCGCATATGAATGCGAAAACCAATATGTTTGATTCTCTATTTCTTCTGAAATAAAATCAGACGAAATACTATCCAATGCCCTTTTTGATTGGCCTATCGATAAACCTGACCACCAGGAGAAATCGTGAACAGTAGCCGGACCGTGACTGGTAAAATATCTGGTTGCCAGTTTTGCCAGTGCTTCATCGCGGGTGTATGTTTTCGTTTGGGGAACTATTTCGCGCAGAAGGGAAAAGGTTTGGTTATTATAACTGGAATTTCTGCTGAATAGTATTCCATCGATTTCGGCATGCATCTGAAGATGATAAAATCTATTGTTTTCGGTTTCAATATTTGCCCGCTTAAATTCCTCAACTATTTCTTTACGGGTTAACTCTTTGCCTCCGCTCAGAAGCTTTTCAAAAAGCAAATTACTTTTTTTTAAAATACTTTCGGTAATTCCTAAGTCCTTATCTCTCGTTTTGGTAACAGAATTAATTTGAGGAGAGGAAAGTTCCAGCATCCAATAAATATCATCTGCTGAGACAAAATGCCACGTAGGTCTTAATATATGTGTTCTTATAATATCCGCCTTTTTTACAGCGGTTTCTATTTCAGCATCGCATGTGCCCGGTAATCTCGATCCAATCGCCCATTTTACCATAGTATAATCCTGGGCCTGAAGGGCACCCATCCAACCAACAATATCCTTTATTTTATTAAATTTTGAATCGGCTATTTGTTGATTGATTAACCGAAAATTCGAAATATCTGTAAAGTTCATCTAACCAGTGTTTTTTTGTTGCACACAGCACGCGTGCGGTACAGACTAAAAGCCATACTCACCATTTC
>JAHEEB010000615.1 GCA_024640925.1 Bacteroidota bacterium
TAAAGACCCGAATTTTGTGAATGATAGCATTATGAACGGAAAATATAATTTCTCCCTTGACACGTTGTCCCCAGCAAAGGATTCGGCATCTATGGAAGTCATAAACAATCATCCGGAGTTATTATTCGATTACGAAGGAAATTCACGAATCCTGGATGGTCACCCTGATATGGGTGCAATTGAGCGAAAAGAATAAATCCTGACCTATGAAATGTCATCGATGGCTCTTGCTTTTTTTGGTTGCAGTTTCTCTTGTACTATGTCTTTCTTTTTGCTCTGAACGGTTGAAAAAGACAGAAAGCTACCGAATTATGTTTTACAATGTCGAGAATCTTTTTGATACAATAAATAATCCGCTAACCAACGATGAGGAATATCTGCCAAAAAGTGAAAAGCATTGGAACAACTATCGTTACTGGCAAAAAGTAAAGAAACTTTATCAGGCTATTGCAGCTACCGGAGAATCTGATCCACCTGATATTATTGGTTTTGCAGAAATAGAGTGCATGCTGCCACTAATTAACCTAACAAAAAATACGCCACTATCAAAATTTGAATACAGCATAACTCACAAGGATTCGCCCGATTCAAGAGGAATTGACGTAGCCCTGCTTTGTCGAAAGGATCGTGTAAAAGTACTATCATCACGATTTGTAAATCCTTTTTCAAATGAGTCGGCTCAAAAGACCCGCGACATATTGCTGGCTTCGTTGAAAATAAACAACGATACCATATTTGTTTTGGTTAATCACTGGCCTTCGAGGCGGGGTGGCGAGGCTCGCTCTGATGTACTTAGATTTAAAGTATCTGAGAAGGTTAAAGAGATGGCTGATTCGCTGATTCAACTTAATCCTTACGCCAAAATACTTATTATGGGCGATTTTAACGATGAACCTACAGACGAAAGCATAAGAAATCTGACAAAATACGGATTTACTAATTTGTCCGATTCAATCCATTCAACATGCCGGTGTGGCACATATAAATTCAAATCGCAATGGCAGATGTTTGATCAGATGCTGGTTTCAAAGTCATTCCAAACAGCACACGGTTTGAAAATAATACCAGAAAGCTTTCATATCGTCAAGCCAGAATATATGTTAACCACCGATTCTAAATATGGGGGAAAAACACCATACCGGACATATCTTGGTCCACGGTATATTGGTGGATATAGCGATCATTTGCCTATTGCTGTAGATGTGAAATAAAAACATAACAGAAAAGAATACTCCCTGGAGAACCCAATCATCTTATAATTTGGGAACTTTCTTTATTTTTACTCTAAAAATAATTCAATAATGTTTAATAAAGTTCCTCAAAATGAGCTTGAACAGCGCATGTTGCGTTTCCGGGCTATTATGAATAAGCAGAACCCAAACTGGGAATTAGCTGCTATATTTAATAAAATAAATATCTTTTATTTAACTGGTACTATGCAGGAAGGCATGCTGCTTATACCATATGATAGTGAGGCTGAGTTATGGGTACGCCGTAGTTACGAACGCGCTATTAACGAATCGTTATTCCCTGCTATTAGGTCCATGGATAGCTTTCGCGATGCTGCAGCCACATATACCAAAATGCCTTCGAATGTTCACATTGAAACCGAGTTTGTACCTATCGCTTTCCTGAAACGCTTCCAGAAATATTTTCCAATAAGCAATGTTATGTCTCTTGATATGCAAATTGCACAGGTAAGATCAGTGAAAAGCAATTACGAGCTTGATTTAATGAAAAAATCGGGTGAAATGCATCGGATAGTGCTTGAAGAAAGAGTACCAGCTCTTTTACGTGAAGGAATGAGTGAGGTTGAACTGGCTGGAGATTTATATGCTCAAATGCTGAAGGAAGGACATCATGGAGTAGTGAGATTTGGAATGTTTGATACAGAAATTGCTTTAGGACATATTGCCTTTGGTGAAAGTAGCATATATCCAACAAGCTTTAACGGACCAGGCGGTAATTATGGAATGGCTCCAGCTGTTCCCGTCCTGGGGAATCGTAAACGTAAATTAAAAAAAGGTGATTTGGTTTTTATCGATATTGGATTTGGTGTTGAAGGATATCACACGGATAAAACACTTACTTATGTTTTTGGTAAAAAGCCAGATGATACGATAGTAAAAGAACACACTATCTGTCTGGACATTCAGAATCGGATGGCCGAACAATTAAAGCCAGGAGTAGTTCCATCGTTTATTTATGAAGATGTTATGAACAACCTGCCATCGGGCTTTATTAATAATTTTATGGGCTTTGGCAATCGGCAGGTTAAATTTCTGGGCCATGGGATAGGTTTGGTTATTGATGAAATACCTGTAATTGCAAAAGGATTTGATTCGCCGCTTGAGGAGAATATGGTAATGGCGCTGGAACCAAAAAAAGGGATTGAAAATTTCGGAATGGTAGGAATTGAAAATACTTTTATTGTGACACCACAGGGTGGGCAATGTATAACAGGTTACAGCAAAGGACTTGTGCCCGTATTATAATATTATTGCCACTGGTCCGCGCCTTCTACAACAAAGACTGTTGTAGAGGCATGCGGAAAGCCAGTGGCAATATATCTTTATTCCTATTTATTGTTAAACGGTTTTCTCAACGTTCCACACAAAAGCTCTTATGCCGACTTCTTTATTTATGGCATCCATTTTTTGTACTTTTTCCAACACTGTATCAACAATGGTATCATCCACAATTGTAATAAGGGCAGAGTTTTGTTCAGGCCAGGTGTGGGTTCCCATGCGGGGTTCACCATTGCTGGTGCCAGCTCCCATTACAGTTGGGAACTGGGTATAACCCCTGATATTTAATTTTTCAAGCATATATTCAACCTTTTCGGTGAGTGCCTGGTTATATGTTATAAATATTGCTTTCATATCTCTCTTAAATTAAGCTTCCATAAAATCTAACTCTTCAGTTTCCCCTGACTTTCTGCTCTCTGATCTTTTTACAACAACTCTGTAAATAACCGGAACAATAACAAGGGTTACAACAGTGGAAAAGGTTAACCCACCTATCACAGATATACCCATAGGGCTCCATACTTCTGAACCTTCACCAGTGCTTAAAGCTAAGGGAAGCATACCCAGAATGGTAGTGGCGGTTGTCATAAGAACAGGACGTAAACGCGACCTTCCGGCACGTTTAATTGCTTCGTCGAGCTCATAACCTCTGTCGCGCATAAGATTGGTAAAGTCAATAAGCACAATGGCGTTTTTCACAACTATACCCACCAGCATAATAGCACCCAAGGCTGCAATAATACTCAAAGGCGTTTGAGTTATTATCAGAGAAAGGATAACCCCGGTAAAGGCAAATGGTATAGAGGCCATTATAATTGTTGGCATTTTAAACGATTCGAACTGTGAAGCCATTACAATATAAACTAATATCATGCTTAATAGTAGCAGTAATCCAAGATCTCCAAACGACTCTGCCATATCTTCGTAAGCACCGCCAACCTCCATCATTACTCCATTGGGCACATTGATATCTTTTATCTCATTATTAATCATAGTAGCCATTTCACCCAGGGAGACCTTATAGGGCGTAACTGAAACCTTAACGACTCTTTCTCTCCCTTCTCTTTCAACGTTTGGTGGCGACCAGAACTCTTTAATTTTTGCTATTTCCCCCAAAGGAATATTCCCCGACATAGTAGGTATGGAAATATTTTCAATATCAGAAATGGAATTCCTGTAGTTTTCATCCAAACGAACCAGGATATCATACTCATCACCCGATTCCCTATACTGTGAGGCAGTCATTCCTACAACCCTGTTTCTTATTATTGTAGAAACAGTTGCCGTATTTAACCCATTTTGCATCATCTTATTCTGGT
>JAHEEB010000616.1 GCA_024640925.1 Bacteroidota bacterium
GAACCATTAAACTCGATGGTGTTTTAATTCCAACAGGCAGTTTCGCCCAGGTTGGTAGTTCTTCTTTTTATGGTGCTCAAATAGCTATTACTGAAGGTTCTCATACGCTGAAAAGTCCTGCTCCGTTCGGCGCTTTTGTGTATGGATGGACCAATGCTGATTCATATGGGTACCCTGGTGGTGGCTCATTGAGTCCTCTGGGAATTGTAGATCACATTTCCATTTCTCCAACCATGGCATCCAAGGAGCTGGATAAAGACTATGTTTGTTTTAATGCCACCGTTTCTGATTTTTATAATGATCCGGTGGAAGGTGTTTTGGTTTCTTTTGCTGTGAATGGTATCACGGATAAAGAAGGAGAAGCTTACACCAATGCCTCCGGTGTTGCTGAATTTTGTTATTCACAAACAGGTTCTATAGCTGGAACAGACAGCGTATTTGCTCAAATTATCGGAATTTCTACGGATACAGCCATTGTTAACTGGTCGGTTAAAGGCGGGAACCTGTCACCTACAATATCAGGAATTGCTAGTCATGCAGTAAATATTTGTAATACCGCTGTACCTTCGACAGCCGAATTTACTGTTACAGACGCAGAGACTCCTGCAACAAACCTGACAGTAACAGGAATTTCTTCAAATACGGCCATTATCCCGAATGAAAATATAACATTTGGAGGTAGTGGTAATAACAGGACTATTACCATAACACCGCAGGCTGCTGTTTATGGTGAAACTCAAATTACGGTAACGGTTCAGGATGGCGGTGGTGCCGCTGCCTCATCATCCTTCACATTAACTGTTAACAATGGAGATAATGATCCCCCAATAGCTATTGTAATACCCGATTTAATTGCAAACTGTTCGGCAACTCCTGCTACACCTACAACTATAGATGAGTGTGCGGGTATAATTACAGGAACAACTACAACAGTTTTTCCTATTACTGCCGAAGGCAAAACTATTGTTGAATGGAAATTTGATGATGGTAGTGATAATTCAATAACTGTAAATCAAAACGTCATCTTATACCTTGATGTTACAGCTCCTGTTACCCCATCTATTGCCGATGTATATGGTTGCAGCTCGGTAACTCCTTCTGCACCTACAACTACAGACGATTGCTCCGGGATTATAACCGGAACAACTACTACAACCTTCCCGATTGAAACACCTGGAACAACTGTAGTGACATGGACGTTTGATGATGGGAATGGACATAGTACAACGGCCAACCAAAATGTAATTGTTGGCGTAGCTTCCGATCCTCCTATTGCTCCGGTACTTTCCGATGTAGCAGAGGAATGCTCAGCAACACCTCCTACTCCAACTACAATGGACGCTTGTTCTGGCGAAATAACCGGAACAACAACAACAACTTTCCCAATAACAACTCTTGGAACGACAGTTGTAACATGGTCTTTCGATGATGGTGCAGGAAATATCTCAACAGCCGATCAGAATGTTACTGTTAACGCAGATGCTACTCCACCTAAAAAACCTGTTTTACCTGATGTAAGAGGATGTACTTCTGTTACGCCAGTGGCTCCCACAGCAATCGATGCTTGTGCAGGAACAATTACAGGAACTACAGCTACAATATTTCCTATAACATCCTTGGGTACAACCATTGTAACATGGTCTTTTAACGATGGTAATGGAAATACTTCTACAGCCAATCAGAATGTGATCCTTGTTGATGGTGAAGTAACCCCTCCTGTTACACCTGTTATTGCAGATGCATCAGGCGAATGTTCGGTAACTCCGGAAGTACCTTTTACTACAGATGCTTGCGCTGTTGATACCATTTACGGAACAACAACAACAGAATTTCCAATCACTTCTATCGGAACAACTATTGTTACATGGACTTTTACCGATTTGAATTCTAATACAACAACAGCTAATCAACTTGTGACAGTGAGTGCTGACCATTCTGTTCCGGTTGTGTCAACTTTGTCTGATGTAACTGGTGAATGTTCGGTGACTCCTGATATTCCTACAGCTACTGACGCGTGCGCTGGAACAATTACTGGAACAACTACCTCGGAATTTCCGATTACATCATTGGGAACTACTGTTGTTACCTGGACTTTCGATGATGGCAACGGAAATATTACTACTGCAAACCAGAATATTATTGTAGGTGCAGATAATACCCCTCCTGTAACCCCTACCTTAGCTGATGCAACTGGTATTTGTTCTGTAACTCCTGATAGTCCAACTACAACGGATGCATGTGCTGGAACAATAACCGGAACCACTACGACAGAATTTCCAGTTACCACAAAGGGTACAACAATAGTAACCTGGACCTTTGATGATGGAAGTGGGAATACTACAACGGCTGACCAGAATGTAATTATTACCGATGCAGTTGATCCTACATTTAATTGTCCAACAGATATTGTTACATGCGATGGGACTATTCCTTCAATTGCCCCAACAAATGTTTTGGATAATTGTACTGTGCCTGTTGTTACTTATGAACTTACCGGTGCAACAATTAAAAGTGGAACGGGCGATGCCAGCAACGAAACTTTTAATCCGGGAGTTACTACTGTAACTTATACTTTTGATGATGGCAATGGTAACATCGGTGAATGTTCATTTGATTTAACCTATGAATCCGTTGATCTTACCGTTACAAAAGTAGATAATACACTCACTGCTAATGCTTCCGGTACTTACAAATGGATTAATTGTGCTACCAATACAATTATTGACGGACAAACAGCTAAGTCATTCACACCAAGTGCATCGGGCGAATATGCCGTAATTGTATCCGGCGATGAATGTTCCGACACATCCGATTGTTATGAAATTAATATTACAGGTATTAGCAACTCGGATTTTGGTTCTGAAATTTCAGTATATCCAAGTCCTGTGACGGATTTCGTTAATATTGATTTAGGTAGAAAATACAACAATGTTACATTGGTTTTGTTGAATATAAGCGGGCAAAAAGTCTCTCGTGCTGTTTACAACGATAAACGACTATTGGAAGTAGATATGCATGATTTAAAATCTGGTATTTATTTTATTCAGATTAATATCAATGAAAAAAGTGCTCTTTTGAAAATAGTAAAACAATAAAGCTTGATGAATATCAGGGAGGACATTAAAAAGTCCTCCCTTTTTTTATGTTTCGTTGTTACAATTCTTCTTTGACATATTATAAAGAACTGACAAACTCCAATTGCTTAGTAAGGACTTTAGTCCTGAAAATTATAGAAAATTCATTGCATATCACTTTTCACTGTTATTCACACTTCCAGGTTATAATATATTTCATATCATCCATAGAATCTATTGTCTCCTTTGGATAATTTATCCAGGAACCCTTTAATCCATCAAATACCGCTGTTAGTTCAAAATGTGCCAGGGCAATCCCCATATCAATATCATGTAATCCTTTTGCTTCATACTTTGCACTTACAGCTTTTTTATAAAAATGAAATTCATTGATTGTGTTATCAAAAAATATCCGCCAGGGTTGCGTATTCCCGGATGATGGAGCCAATCTGACCATTTCCAGTGAATTTGTATATTGTTTTGCGGTTTCCGCTGAAATTGGATTGCTTGTTTTATAGTCGAAAAATATTTTGTCGAATGGCAATCTTTTCGATGAATTAACCGATAATCGTACAAACTTATCTTTAATTGAAAGTTTTTCTTTGGAGTAGCCGATTATAACAATACTGGGTATTTCATATCCGTTTTCAACCGGAAATTCCTGGAAATAATCGTTGTCGAAATATCCCACCCAACAAGAGGAAATACCCATTTCTGTAGCTTTCAATACCACCTTTTCCATAAGGTATCCGAAGTTTACTCTTGC
>JAHEEB010000074.1 GCA_024640925.1 Bacteroidota bacterium
TTTCAATTTGTATTTCGATATTTTCCCTCCTTGCGGAGAGAGGGGGATTCGAACCCCCGGTACCCTTTCGAGTACGTCAGTTTAGCAAACTGGTGGTTTCAGCCACTCACCCACCTCTCCTTTTAGTCAGTTCTGCAGCTGAATTGCTTATTTTTTTAAAGCAGCACAAAAGTATAAAAACGATCCAGAAATACAAAAAAATATTCTGAAAAACCTATTTATTTGACTTTTTTGATTTGTCAGTGCCTGCTATTGAGTCTCTCATGGATGTATCGGCTTCAATATTTTTAACCCTTAAATAATCCATAATTCCCAGATTCCCTGATTTAAAGGCTTCTGCCATTGCCAGGGGAACCTGTGCTTCAGCCTCAATAACTTTAGCACGTGCTTCCTGTGATTTGGCTTTCATCTCCTGTTCCAGAGCAACCGCCATGGCGCGTCGCTCCTCAGCTTTTGCCTGTGCAATATTTTTATCAGCATTAGCCTGGTCCATTTGAAGAAAAGCACCTATATTCTTTCCTATATCAATGTCGGCAATATCAATTGAAAGAATTTCGAAAGCGGTTCCAGCATCGAGTCCTTTATCAAGCACAACCTTTGAAATGGAATCAGGATGTTCCAGTACTTCCTTGTGAGATAATGATGAACCAATTGATGAAACAATACCTTCACCAACACGGGCTAGAACTGTGTCTTCTCCGGCACCACCCACGAGTTGTTTAATGTTTGCCCTTACTGTAACACGAGCCTTGGCAATAAGCTGAATGCCATCTTTTGCTACAGCACTCACCGGGGGAGTATCAATAACCTTGGGGTTAACAGACATCCTGACTGCCTCTAAAACATCCCTTCCAGCCAAATCAATGGCTGTTGCAGCTTTAAAATCGAGCGAAATATTGGCTTTATCGGCCGAAATAAGTGCTTTTACTACCGATAGAACATTTCCTCCAGCCAGATAATGAGCTTCCAGCTCATCGCGGTTTAAATTTAATCCGGCTTTTGTAGCATTTACCAAAGCATTTAAAATTATTGCAGGCGGAACCTTACGAATTCTCATACCTACCAACTGTCCAATTGGAACATAAACTTTTGCAAATACTGCACTGAACCATAATCCAAGTGGAACAAAATAAAAGAACAGCCATAAAATAACTATGATGCCTATTATTAAAACTAAATAAATTCCAAATCCATCCATAGGTTTTATTTTTTAGGTTTTACATAAATTTTATTCTTGTCGCAGCTTATAACAACAATCTCAGTATTTGTGTTGATATAACCGCCCAAAGAGCTAGCCTCGATAATCTTATCATTAATTAGCACTTTTCCCATAGGGTTAAGCCTTGAAATAGTTATTCCTGTGTCTCCTGCACCAAAAGGTCCTTCTGCTATTGTAGGGGCATGACTGTCAATGGAGCTTTTTAATCCAAATTTATTCCATGTTTTAGTCTTAAATGCAATTACAAATAAAGTAATAATGCAGGTTATGGAAGCTAATAAGATGTAGTTGCCAAGATCCTTATGATAATAGTAACCACAAACAATACCTGCTATAATAAAAAACGTGCCAGCTATACCGGCAATGTTAATTCCGGGAAAAATAAGAAACTCAATAAGCAGAAGGATTATACCCAGGGCGATTATTGAGAAAACAATGTAAATTGACATGCTTTATTTTTACTAGTCGATTGTTGCTTCAAGGCCTTTATCAATAAGGGCTTCGCGATAAGGTTTCAAAAAATTGTATCTGCCTTTTTTAACATCGCATTTTCCCTTATAATGGACCAGGAACGTACATTGTTCGGCCTGGATACTATCCATTTCACAAACATCAATTAGTGTTTCGATAACATAGTCGAATGTGTGATGTTCATCGTTATGCAATATCAAAAACCTGCCTTTATCTGAATCTACATCAACAAGTTCCTCAAACTCAGGTTTGCTTTTTAATAATTCCTTATCACTCATATTCTTCTTTTAAAACACCCTTAATTTATAAAAGACAAAATTAATAATATAAATTTAATAATATTGTTCAGACAATGAAGTATTTCACCATTTTTTTTGGCCAAACTCGATTTCTCTTGCATTCTGAATAGATATCTTTTTTTGTTCATAATAGGGAACAACAAAGGCATCTTTAAATCCATAATTTTTAACCTTGTCTAGGGCTTCTCTTGCAGCTTTTGAGGTTGCAAAGTATCCGACGAAATATTTCACCATTTCATTACCTTCTATTTGTTCTACAGCTAAAGGAAACAACCCTCCAAATGTCTCAATTGGCATAATTTGGCTATAAGCACCCAATTGTATCCGGTAAAGCAACTGATCTGGAATTTTTTCATTAATTGGTATGGGGTTTTCAATTGAATAAGGACTAGTGATTAATATTTCGAACGGCGATATTTTTGTTTTATCATATTCCCAAGCCTGTTGTTGAGAGGTATTATCAGATCTTTCTGTTTTATACACATAAATATTCAGGTCTCCCACTTTTTGATCTATGTATACAGCCTCAGTATCGACATAATTTTCAATGGTTTCTGGTTGCAATGGTTTCGATTCGCCTCTCAATTCCTGCGCTCTGGAAAACATTTTATCTGTTTCCTTTCGCTTCAAGGCTAATTCCTTCTCAAGAGATTTTATTTCTGAAAATATTATTTTTCGATTGTTTGCATCGGCTTCAATACTCAATCGATTCTTTTTAGAAATTATCAATGAATTCATGGAGTCACAAAGAAGTTGTTTGCCAAGCGCTTCTTTAAGGATAAGATCGTACTCACTCAAAACAATTGAAGTACTGTCCGGAGATAAATTTTCAATATCTGCATGTACATCAACTTTTTCTGCTTTAACAGGCAAACTGGAAATTTGAGCTATTTCTTCTGAAGTTTTCGGGAACAAATAAGTTGACTTGTTTTCGATAATGACTTTGTAAGCAGTCACAAAGTTTCCTGATGTACTCCTGTTGGATAGAAATACAGCTGTTTTACCTATAGAATCAGGAATATACAGAAAATCGTCGAAGGGGGTATTTATCGGAAATTCCATTCTTTCTGGTATATTAAATGATTTCAGTGCATCATTAAATACCGATTTATAAATATCATATCCTCCCAATCCGCCAAGCTTATCAGAACTAAAATAAAGAGTCCGTGAATTCTTGTCGAAATATGGATATTCCTCATTATCTCTTGTATTTAAAGCAATGATTGGCTCAGGAAGGGAAAATTCTTTATCTGTAATCTTGCTAACAAAAAATAAGTCTTTCTTCGTTTTATTGTTTTTACTTATTCCTGCGAAATATAAAAGATCTTCTGTATTTGTTTTTCCCGGCATAAACATAGTACCCTTGTAATCTTTTTTTTTATCGTCGGACAACATAAGCTCATTAGGTTTAGATATTAAATTACCTTTCAGATAAACAGTACACACTCTTCCAATATGTTCATAGGTTATTTCTTCCTTTGATTTTGTAGTAATATCTGCAATCTTAAATGTTTCCATTTTCGCAATCTCCAATGCTTTTTGCCAGAAATCAATATGGAATTCTTTTCGTTGTTTCTTCCCGGAAAGGTTTCTGAAATTTAGAAGGGAAATTTCAGCTTCGCTGAACCTGTAATTTCTATAAAAAGTAAGGAAAAGGTAAAAATGAACATCGGAAGTATAATTCTTTGAAGCAGCAAAACTGAGAAGTTCAATGCATTTATCATAATTTATATTATTATCAAGATAACATCTTCCTAAATAATAGGTGTAATTCACTTCTTTTGAATAGTTTGCATACAATTTCTCGAATCCGGCAATTGCTTCGGTGTAATTACCTTCATTAAAATAAGTCATGGATCTTTTTTCAAGCTCAGCTTTAGTAAGTTCCTGTGCAATACAAACTGACGGGATAGTCATTAATGCTACAATGAAAAAAAAATGACCAACAAATTTTAACACCAAATTTTTCATAACCATCCCTTTCATAATGATTGCAAAAATTAAAAATATTATAATGAGCAGTAAAAAGATTTATTCACAATCATTAGATAAAAATTATACCTTTGCAGCCAAAACATAACAAACCAGAATAAAAATGAAAAATATTGTAAAAATTGTAATCGTAGCATTTCTTGCTTCGAATTTTATTGCATGTACCAGTCAATCTGGCAAAGCCCCAAAACTACAGAGTAACAAGGATACAATAAGTTACCTGATTGGTGTATGGGTCGCATCTGTTCCTGCCAAGGATGCAGATAAAGATCAAATAGATCTCGATTTGGTGAAGAAAGGTATGGCTGATGTATTCGCCGGTAATGATTCTGTTTTTTCCGCACAAAAAATTCAGGAAATTTTAGGCAAATGGTCTATGGATCAACAGCAAAAGAAATCTGAAGTAGCACGTAAAGAAGGAACTGATTTTCTTGAAAAAAACAAAGCTAAACCTGGTGTTGTAACTACAGCTAGTGGTCTACAATATAAAGTTATTCAGGAAGGTGCCGGAAAACAGCCAACTGTTATTGATACAGTTGAAGTTCATTATGTTGGCCACCTTATTAATGGTGATAAATTTGACAGTTCACGTGATAGAAATGAACCTGCTAAATTTGTTCTTGGACAGGTTATAAAAGGATGGACTGAAGGTTTACAATTAATGAAAGAAGGTGCTAAATACGAATTGTACATTCCTAGTGAACTTGCTTACGGGCCACAACAAATGGGTGACAAAATCAAACCTAATTCAGTGTTGGTCTTCGAAGTTGAATTGCTTAAAGTAATACAAGGTTCAGCTCAAAATGCACAACCTTCTCAAATGATGCCAGAATAAGACTGATTTAGTTTGATTATACATCGATGAAGAAAGCTTTTATACATACAGGGAAAGGCCTTATGAAAGTTGAGTTTTATGAGGCGGATGCTCCCGGAACTGTAGCTAACTTTGTTAAGTTAGCTGAATCGGGGTTCTATGATGGATTACGATTTCATAGGGTTATACCTAACTTTGTAATTCAGGGTGGTTGTCCTTTCTCAAAAGATCCTTCAAGCGGAAGAGCTGGTACTGGTGGTCCCGGGTATACAATAAAATGTGAACTCGACGGAAAAAATCAGTATCATGAACGTGGCGTTTTATCAATGGCTCATGCCGGAAAAGACACCGGTGGTTCCCAGTTTTTTATTTGTCACAGCCGCCAAAACACAGCACATCTTGACCATAAACATACATGTTTCGGAAAGGTTGTTGAAGGAGTCGAAGTAATCGATAAAATTAAGCAGGGCGATCTGATTGAAAAAATAGTCATAATAGAAGAATAAAAAAAGAAGGCTGCTCACTCACACTCACGGGCAGCCTTCTTTTTAACATGTTATTTGTAGTTTAATCTCTTTATTCTAATTCTTTTTACTGGTACCTCATCTGTTTTTGGTGTAAGAAAAAGATAAGACCACATCCTTTATTTCCTTTTCGTTTGTGTTAGCTGACATTATTTTAAGAATAATTAAAAAGTGATGCAACCGTTTTAAGAATTTCAGACACTATATATCGAACTATTTACAGAATGACCTTTAAAACCAAATTTTCAGAAAAAGAAATCGTTGAGGGATGCCTTAGAGATGAAAGGTTGTTTCAAAAAATGCTTTATGATAAATACAAGAATGGCATGTATACAGTTGTTTTTAGAATTATCAGGAATGAAAACTTATCGTGCGATGCATTGCAGGAAGGATTTATTCTGGTTTATCAAAACCTGAAAAGCTATCGGTTCGAGTCTTCATTAGGATCATGGATAAAGACAATAATGATACGAAGCGCCCTGAAAACATTAAAAAATGAAATCCAATACAACGAGTTGGATAGTTCTGAGGTAAATATTCCCGTAACCTGGGATGAAAACCTCACCGGGGAAACACTGGACAAAGCCATTTCCATGTTAAGTCCAGGATACCGCACTGTTTTCTTACTGATTGAAGTTGAAGGTTACTCACATAAAGAGGTAGCTAAAATGCTTAATATCTCTGAGGGAACTTCAAAATCTCAGTTGTCTCGATCAAAAGGATTACTTCAAAATCAATTAAAAGAAATGGTTTCATAATTATGAGAGAGATTGGACGAGATAGATTCCGTAAAGCAATTGGTGAACTTCCTGAGTTTTCATGTAAAGATGAATATTTGTGGGCAAAAGTTGAAAAAGAGCTTGATAAAAGAAATATTATTTCTTCTGAATTTGGAGAAAATATGCTGGAATTTCATGCATCGGAAGAAATTTTGGAAAATATTGAGAGTCCACAGGAAAAGTCGACATTAAAAAAAGCCATTAATCAATTGCCTGAGCATGCTTTACAAATTGATATTTGGCCGGTAGTTGAGAAAGAACTTAATTCGACTCAAAAACAGCAATCAAAGAAATTTTATTTGAGTTTACTTAAAGTCGCAGCTGTTTTTGTCCTTTTAGTAGGTGGTGGGTTAATTTACAGGCTTATTGTAAATTCGAATGAAAAAGACACCATATCATATAGTATTGAAATAATTGATGATAATACGATTCTGCAAATGCCTTTAAATAGTGAAGGCGATGATCATATTCAAGCTATTTGCCTGAATAATCCGGTAGTTTGTTCGACACCCGAGTTTATTGAACTTAACAAACAAATCGAGGATATAGAAAAAGAACTTGAAAACATTTCGAATATTCTCCTGCAAAACAACGACCCTCAAATACAACGATATTACTATCAGTTAGAAAATGAGAAAGTCGAAATAGAAAAGAAAATAATAAGAGTCATTAACCAATCATAAAAGTTAAGTCATGAGAAAAACTATTTTTTTTACAGCTATTTGTATGCACGTTTGTGTAGCTTTTACCCAAACAGAAACAATCAATGTTCCAAGTGAGCCAGATTCAGTAGATGTTAAATACGACAGAATTTATAAATTGTTTTTAGAAGAAAATAACCAGGAAGTAACGCATCTATATAAATTATGTATCACTCCATTTGGTAACCCTGGATTCGCATTTGAGCAAAAGTTCTGCAAAGTTTTTTCTACGGAAACCAGTATCTTTTTTGGAAAAAGAAATGGTGTATTGTTCATGGATGTTAGTGGACCAATAAGAAATACAAATTATGGCATTGGATCTTTTCCTTATTCTGTTGGATTTTCCGAACAAATAAAATACTATTATAACTTAAAAAGAAGACAACGTTTGGGTAGAAAAATAAATGGTTTTTCTGGTAATTATTTTTCCATTGGATATAGTGGGCAGTATCTAAAATATTCCGATTATGTGCTGGAGATTTATAATGTAAATAAATATTATCAGGAGACTACAGTGTCTTATGGCCTGCAACGCAGAATAGGAAATATCGGGTTTATAGAACCTTCCGTTGATATTAATTTTTTTCAGGATATGGATAAATCAAGCATTCTTTTTAGAACAGCACTTCGCCTGAAGTTGGGATTCAGCATAAATTCTTTTGCAAACTTAAAAAGGATGCTTAGCTGATTTATCAATCAATACTAATTCGAATAGGATGAAAAGTATTACAAAATATAAGTTATTGCTTTTGATACTGGTATTTCTTGGTGAAGTATCTATAGGACAGACTACCTACCAGGTAGTTACCCGTAAAATTGAGAAGGAATTTGAATTCTTCGGATCAGATTACTTGATTGTAAATGCAGAAAAGGGGATAATTACTATTCAACCATGTAACGAAATGAAAATTAGTGTTGTTGCTAATATTGTAGTTAAAAACAAGGATTTAAACATCGCTAAAAAGGAACTGGAGTATCTCAAATGGGATGCATTCCGGAAAAACAAGGAACTGCATATGACTAACACTATTTTACTTCCGCAAAATTATGTTCTTTCAAGCATAGTGCGTGTAGAATATACCATTTTTGTGCCCCAAGGTGTACATTTTAGTATCTATAATAAATTCGGAAAGGTTAATGTTTCTAATCTTACTTGTGTGAGCAAATACAACTTACAATATTGCGATATGAAATTGGAAAACATTTCTGGGACAACCCGAATAACGAGTAATGTCGGGGATTTATACCTGACCGATGTTCGTGGAGAGCTTCAAATGACATCCCGATATTCCACCCTACAAATCTCCAATTTCTCTGGTAATGGTGAGATTTCGGCAACCTATGGAGATATTAAGGTCAATTTAGCAGACGCCATTTCATTGCTCAATATAACAGCCGAACGCTGCGATGTTTTTATTTCGAATAAAAACTGTAAAGAAATTAATCTGAATTTAGAAACGAAATTTGGAGAAATGAACTTAATGGAATCATGTTATATAAAAAATAAAACATTGGTAAAGAAAGAAAAGATTGGCACTATACCAAATACAACATCTATTTATAATTACGCTATAACAGGTAAGGTGCCTTATTTAAAAGTTAAAAGTGTTTATGGTAATATTTCCCTTAACTAAAAACCAATGAAACATATATAAATGAAAGAAGCCCTGTAGCTGTCAAAAACAGGGCTTCTCATGAAGAACAAATAAATTCCTTTGATTATCGTTTCTAATTTAAAGACTAAGGAAAGTGAAAAATAGTTGCATGGTATAATTAAAAAAGTTTAATAATTTGTATAATCTTCCACAATCACTTTCACAGTGCCTTTCATATCAAATGATTTTCCATTCGGATAGGTTCCTTTTGCTGTAAAAGAATAGTTGCCAGATGGTGCAACTTTTCCCTTAACATATCCATTCCACCCTTGTTTTATATTATTGGAAGAAAAAATCAGAGAACCATTCGGTGCGAAAATCGCTAATTCATAACTTTCCACACCATCGTTTTTCGGATAAAAAACAAAGGGCTCGTTTCTTGCACTTTCGTAATAACCATTATTCACCTCATTCGTATTTGGCCTGAAGTTTACTGGAAAGATTAATTTGTACTCTTTATTTATAAAGTTATTGATGATAGTACTGGTATCAGTACACCCTTCTTTCGAAGTGGTAATGAGCGATACACGATAACTGTCGTAGTTTTTATAAATATGTTGAACATCTTTATCCATGGAAGTACTTCTGTCTCCAAAGCTCCATTGATATGTATTTCCACCGATTGATTTATTTCTGAACAATATCTTCCTGTTGCGCATCTCTGAATTGGCAATATCGATTTCAAAGTTGGCAATGGGTTTTTCAAATACTTCTATAATCTGAGAGTTGGTGAATTCTTTATCCTTTTTTCGAATTGTTAAAACTACTTGATATTTTCCAGACTTCTCAAAAGTATATTCTGGATTTTTGGAAGACGATTTTTCTCCGGTACCAAAATCCCAATTCGTTTCATAATCGGCAGGCACAATCGATTTGTTCAGGAATTTAATGAGCAAAGGTGCACAACCACTTATTTCTGTTGCTTCAAAAAGTGCTTTTGCAGATACCTCAGATGATTCGGAGGTTCCTTTAGCTGATTTCAGATTATTGACTGTAATCTCTTTTTGAACATCGTTACTAATCTTAGCCTGGTTTATTGTTGTTGAAGGAGTATTGGCAATGACGTTCTTTTCTGAAGTTTCGGATTTATTAATTACAAGTGCCGTGCCCAATATACTGCTTAATATAAGTACATAAGCAACATTTACTTTTTTCATCCGAAAACTAAAGAAATCGGATACCCAAAGTTTACGTTTAATTATCCGCAATACCTTACCTGAAGGTTTTTCTGTATAACCTTCAAAACTGTTATGAAAAAAATCCTCAAAGTTTTGTTTTTGTTGACTCATTCTATCCAGTTAAGTTTCTTCATCTCTTTAATAATCCAGTTTTTTGCCCTCAAATACTGAGTTTTTGAGGTACTCTCTTCAATGTTCAATTGTTCAGCAATCTCTTTGTGTTTATACCCTTCAATGGCATACAGGTTAAAAATAATCCTGTATCCTTCGGGCATACTACCAAGCAAGGCATGCAACTCTTTGATCTCAATCATGTTCTCAGGAGAAAGATCCAATTGTTCCTCACCCTCTGTAATATCATCTATTTCATCGTGATAATAATGCTTTTTCTCTTTATGAAAATGAGTAATAGCGGTATTCACAACTATTTTCCTCATCCAATTTTCAAAGTGCCCTTTTCCTGTATATTCCTTGATGTTGTTTAGAATTTTCAGAAAGCTTTCCTGCAGTATATCTTCAGCCTCACTTTTGTCAGCAACATACCTACGGCAAATGCCAAGCAATTTAGGAGCATAATAATTGTACAGGTCAAT